>CAYSAH010000655.1:0-2029 GCA_964428945.1 uncultured Bacteroidaceae bacterium
AGGACAGCGGATAATGTTATTTTTCCGGGTGTTGGTGAGGCAGGAAATACGATGTTTTATCTTATTGATAAAGGATTAGATGTTCTGATTCGGGACTTATAGCAACCTGTCCTGGGTATTTGCCTTGGACAACAACTGATGTGCGACTGGTCCGAAGAAAGGGATACAAAATGTATAAGTATTTTTGACCAGCCTGTATTGAAATTCCCCTCTGAGGATAAAGTGCCTCACATGGGATGGAACCAGCTCTTAAATCCTCAGGGAGAACTGTTCAAGGGGATCAGGGAAGGCGAATATGTTTATTTTGTTCATTCCTATTATGTTCCTCTTTGTGCAGATACTGCAGCAGAATGTTTCTATATCAGGAATTTCAGTGCTGCAATGCATCGCAATAATTTTTATGCTACCCAGTTTCATCCGGAGAAAAGTGGTGATACAGGCCAACGAATCCTTCAAAACTTTATCGCTTTATGATCGAGATAGTTCCGGCAATTGATATAATCGGCGGCAAATGTGTCAGGCTCACAAAGGGTGACTATTCCACCAAATCTGATTATGGCGACCCTCTGGATATGGCCCTTCGTTTCCAGGATCACGGATTAAAACGGCTTCACCTTGTGGATCTTGACGGGGCAATAGAGGGCCGGGTTGTCAATTTCCGGATATTGGAACGGATCGCAGCTAAAACATCATTGCTGATAGATGCAGGCGGAGGTATCAAGAGTAACAATGATCTGAAGATCGTATTTGAATCAGGGGCAAGGATGGCTACTGGAGGAAGCATAGTGGTTAAGGATCCGGAACTTTTTGAATCGTGGATCCGGGAACATGGTGCCGATCGCATTATCCTTGGGAGTGATTTTAAGGATGGAAGGATAGCCGTATCGGGTTGGACAGAAGAAACAGGAGAAGATCTAATCCCTTTCCTGGACAGGTGGATCAAAAAAGGAATTACGAAGACCATTTGTACGGATATAAGCAAGGATGGAGTTCTTCAGGGAGTTTCAGAGGCGACTTATCGTCTGGTAATGAAAGAATTTCCAGGACTTTTCCTGGTTGCCAGCGGTGGTGTGTCTTCAGTTGATGATATAATTTCATTACACGAAGCAGGGATTCCTGCCGTTATTATCGGTAAGGCAATTTATGAACGAAGGATCAGCCTGAATGAACTTGAACAATTTTTATAGAATATGCTTGCAAAAAGAATTATACCCTGCCTGGATGTGCGCGACGGCATGACCGTAAAGGGCATCAACTTTTTGGATATCAAGGAAGTTGGTGACCCTGTAGAACTCGGTGCCAAATATGCCCGGGATGGTGCAGATGAACTTGTATTCCTGGATATTACTGCCTCCCACGAAAAGAGAAAACTCTTCAGCGATGTGGTGAAAAGAATTGCAGCAAACCTGAATATCCCATTCTCTGTTGGCGGAGGTATCAATGAGCTGAGGGATGCAGATGTATTACTCTCAGCAGGAGCAGATAAAGTTTCAGTTAATAGTGCTGCGATAAAGACTCCCGGCCTGGTTGACCAGATCGCAGCAGGTTTTGGCAGTCAGTTCGTAATTGTTGCTATTGATGCAAAATTAGTAGGAAAAAGGTGGCAGGTATTTATCAATGGTGGCAGGATCCCGACTGAAAAAGAGTTGTTCTCGTGGGCAAAAGAGGTGGAGGAGCGAGGCGCAGGAGAGATATTATTTACCTCAATGAATCATGATGGGACAAAGAATGGCTTTGCTTGTGCTGCTTTGAAACAGCTTTCCGAAAACCTGTCTATCCCGGTAATTGCATCGGGAGGTGCAGGAAAGGCTGAGCATTTCGAAGAGGTTTTCAGGGAAGGGAAGGCAGATGCAGCCCTTGCCGCCAGCATATTTCATTACAATGAGATCCCTGTACCCGTTTTGAAAAAATATTTAAAAGAACACGATATCAACGTAAGATAGAAAACATGGACTTTAATAAAATGAATGGCCTTGTGCCTGCGATCATACAGGATGCCTATACTGCAAAGGTACTGATGCTGGGTTTC
>CAYSAH010000656.1:0-2008 GCA_964428945.1 uncultured Bacteroidaceae bacterium
GGCTTACTGGCTGGAACAGTAATTATCAGCTTAAGGATTTTCAAAAAATAAAGAAAATATTAGTCCCAAATTAATCCCTTTTTAAAAGCCTTATATGACTCTTTTCATTTAAGTAAAGAGCCGAAATGGAATTAAGAGTTTCGTAAAGTTTTAGATTACAAGAAAATAAGGATTCAGCAGAACCTCCTTATTATACTTCAACTCTTCTAAACTCATTACCTCTACCGGGCTTCCTGCCCCCTCCTCATTATATCGGTATACTTTCTTCCCGGCTCCATTCACAACAGCATGTGCAGCAGCAACATCCCATTCCATTGTAGGTCCTAACCTTGGATACTCGTCTGCTTCACCTGAAGCAACCATGCAAAGTTTGAGGGAGGATCCTTTTGAGACGATTTCAAGTTCCCCTTTTTTTAATTTGAGATTATCGAGATATTTTTCCGTTTCTTCATTCAGATGACTCCTTGATGCAACTACCCTGTACAAATTCCGACCTCCGACTTCCGACTTCCGACCTCCTACCTCCGACCTCCTACCTCCGATTTCAGATATCCTCATCCCATCCGCCCTTACTCTTTCCATATTCAAACCCTCATCTGGCTTGTGGATCAGCCACGATGCTTCCCCCACTATTCCAATATACAGGTCATTCAATTCAGGGGCATATACTACTCCAAAAATTGGTGTTCCTTTCTCAATCAAGGCAATATTGACCGTAAATTCACCATTGCGCTTAATGAATTCCCTGGTTCCGTCCAAAGGATCTACCAACCAGAATGCATTCCAATGTTGTCTTTCTTCATACGAAATTCCTTGTCCTTCTTCAGAGAGGATCGGAAGTTTTGTTTCATACAAATGTGAAACAATGATATTGTGAGCTATGCGGTCAGCCAGGGTCAGTGGAGAAAGGTCCTCCTTTTTAGTTACCTGGAAATCTGCATAATTATAGATTCTTAAAATCTCAGCCCCTGCTTCTATTGCAGCATTGATTGCGATATCATGGAAATTGCTCATCATTCATTCCTTGAAAAACTTTGTTACATCCTTTGCTGTTTTCGTCATTAATTAAAAACGGCAAAGTGAAGATAAAGAGACACGAACAATTAATTTTTATAGAAATTTGAAACTTTCCTTACAACCGATTCAATCGGTTCAAACTCAAAATTAAGCACCTTCTTAACCTTCCTGTTATCAAACCTGGCCACATGTCTTGCTGCCCGAACACGTTCCTTTGAGAAAGTATGCTCCCCGATACCCAACAATTTGCTTTTTATCCAATCGAGTCTCCATGCCAGTTCCGACATAGTAACTGTGCCTTCAATGTGCGGTTTAGGCCTTTGTAAGGCAGCTGCTACCAAATCGAATATCTCCCTGTAAGTGAGGTTTTCCGAAGTGACAATAAAGCGCTCTCCGGAAATATCAGAATTCATCAGGCTGATCATGCTCTTCACTGTATCCCATACACCCACATATCCTGTTACGCCATAAGAATAGAATTTCATCCCATGGTCAACTTTTGTAAATATTGAACTGCTTCCATGCTGCCAGAAACCTGGGCCCAGGATGATTGAAGGATTCACAATCACTGCATTTAGCCCCTCCTGTATGCCCCGCCATACTTCCATTTCCGACCTGAATTTTGAGATCGAGTAGCCGGTATTGGCCTTTGATTCAGTCCAGATCATGGTTTCATCAGCCATTGCATTTTCCGGTGCCTTCCCAATGGCCGAGGTACTTGAGACATGTACAAATTTTCTTACCTTCTGCTCAATCGCAGCATTCACCATATTCGCAGTTCCTTCGGTATTGCTCCGGATCATCCTTCCCCGCTCTGCTGGATCGAAAGAAACAATGGCAGCACAATGATAGACTCCCGTGATGCCTTCCATCGCTTCGAGAATATCCTGGTAATTGAGCATATCCGCATTGATCCATTCAATGGACTCAAAAAGTTCTGCCTGCTTTTCAGAATAATAGCCAAATACCTTCCGAACCTCTGGAAAATTTT
>CAYSAH010000657.1:0-2005 GCA_964428945.1 uncultured Bacteroidaceae bacterium
CGATCACCCAGAAAATTGCCCCGGTAAAGCATTACGACCAGATCATTTTACTGATGCTGGGAGAAGTCGTTGCAAGCGGAAGCCATAAGGAACTGTATGAGAGCTGCCCGGAATATATTCAAATTTACAATTCACAATACAGTACGAGCCATTATGAATTATAATCTAAACGCAGCGAAAGAGGATAAGGGGCAAAAGAAAACGACCTTTCGTTCCCTTCGAACCCTTATATGGCACATGGTGGAAGACAGGAAAATATTGCTGATCTCCTTTATTGCGATGGTGATCGCGGCAGTGTTGAGTTTGCTTGGCCCGGTACTTATAGGACACACCATCGACACTTATGTGCAAAACAGGCAAATGCGGGGGGTGCTTGTGTTCAGCGGGATCCTGCTCGTCATGTATCTTATATCCCTTGTTGCAGGTTACCTGCAGGCGAAACTCATGGGAACAGTGGGTCAGAATATGCTTTACAATCTGAGAAATTCACTTTTCACTAAGATCCAGGATCTGCCACTCGACTTTTTCAACCAGAACAAAGCCGGCGACCTGATATCGAGGATCAATAACGATACGGATAAGATCAACCAGTTCTTTTCTCAATCGCTGATGCAGTTTTTACGCTCGATCCTCATCATGATCGGTGCAGCCATTTTCCTGCTGTCTATTAATCTGCCGCTGGGTGCAGCATCACTCGCCCCAGCATTGGTGTTGTGGATCTTTACGCGTTTTGTTTCCCCCTGGGTGAAAGCACGGAATGCTGCCAGCCTGAAAAGTGTTGGAAATCTAAGTTCGGAGGTGCAGGAGAGCCTTTCAAATTTCAAGGTAGTGGTGGCCTTTAACCGGCGCGATTATTTCCGGAAGCGCTTTGATGAAGCCAACAGGGACAACTATAAAAAGGCAGTAAGTGCCGGTGTGGCCAACAATTTGTTTGTGCCTGTATACACCTTTTTTGCAAACATAGGCCAGATGATCGTTCTGACCTTTGGAATTTACCTTATTGCCAACCAGAAATTCACCATCGGGCTTTTGATAAGTTTCATCGCCTATGTTACCAATTTTTACAATCCTCTTCGACAAATCGCCTCCCTGTGGGCAAGTTTCCAGGTTGCGCTGGCTGCCTGGGACCGTATCCTGAAGATCATCAGTATGGAAAACAACATGCCGGTGCTTGAAAAACCGGTGTTTGAAGAGAAGGATTCGATCATGGCATTCCGCGATGTGTCTTTCAGCTATCCTGATGGTACCGAGGTATTGAATGATATCAATTTCAGACTGGAGAAGGGAAAGACCTATGCATTTGTAGGACCTACAGGGGGTGGAAAGACAACAACAGCATCCCTGATCGCAAGACTCTATGATCCGACGAAAGGGACCGTTTTTCTGGATGGAAGGGACATTCGATCCTATCAAACCGTGGATAAGGTCCGGAAAGTCGGGTTTATTCTTCAGGAGCCTTACCTGTTCAGCGGAACCGTAAGGGAGAATATACTGTACGGCAATGAGAAATACCAGCATCTACAAAACGGTGAGCTTACAGAAGTATTTCGTGAAGCCGGACTCGACGACCTGTTAAAAGGCTTCGACCAGGGTTTGGACACAGAAGTTAACAGCTCATCAGACGGCATCAGCCTTGGGCAGAAACAACTCATTGCATTTATGCGTGCTGTATTGCGGAAGCCGGAACTTCTCATCCTGGATGAAGCTACTGCCAATATTGATACTGTCACAGAAAAACTTCTTGATGCGATCCTGCAGAAACTGCCTGCCGGCACAACCAAGGTTATCATCGCCCACCGTCTGAATACAATTGCGGATGCCGATGAGATCTTTTTCATCAACACCGGTACCTTTACACGTGCCGGCTCACTTAAAGAAGCCATTAAGATGCTCATGGAAAATAAAATGGCCAGCTGAGGGACAGGGCAGAGGCGCAAGGCATGAGGTATTAGGCATCAGGTATCAGGTATCAGGGGTGAAAGGCGCGAGGCACAAGGCGCAAGGC
>CAYSAH010000658.1:0-2001 GCA_964428945.1 uncultured Bacteroidaceae bacterium
GTATCGCTGTACCTTATTTCCAGCGCCTGCAAAGAGAGGGAGAGAGCGGAAGGAGAAAGATAAACCAGATCTCAAGATATCTTACTGTGGCTATTTTACTTCTCCAGGCACCAACATATATTGCAAGTCTTACGTACCAGCTTCCTCCGGATGCTTTTTCACCTAACTTCTCAAAGATTGGTGCAGTGATCATCCTTACAGCAGGAACCATGTTCATCATGTGGCTTGGTGAAAGAATTACAGACAAGGGAATTGGGAATGGAATATCACTTATCATCATGATCGGGATTATTGCCAGGTTGCCTCAGTCACTTGGGCTGGAATTCGTGGCACGCCTTGAACAACAGGGTGGAGGCCTTGTAGCTTTCCTTGTTGAGATCCTGATTATGTTTGTTGTGTTTATGCTCTCAATCCTCCTTGTTCAGGGAACCCGGAGAATCCCTGTTCAGTATGCAAAAAGAATTGTTGGAAACAAACAATATGGCGGAGTTCGTCAATATATTCCTCTAAAAGTTAATGCTGCAGGAGTTATGCCAATCATATTCGCCCAGGCTTTAATGTTTATACCAATTACAATTGCAGGATTTGCTAAATCAGATTCAGCTACCGGAATTGCTGCCACATTTTCTAATGTAACTGGATTCTGGTACAATTTTGTAAATGCAGTTTTAATTATTTTGTTCACCTACTTTTACACTGCAGTTACCGTTAATCCTACACAAATGGCAGAGGATATGAAAAAGAACGGTGGATTTATCCCCGGTGTTAAACCAGGAAGGAAAACCGCAGAATTTTTAGATTCTGTAATGTCAAAGATCACTTTACCTGGTTCCTTCTTCCTTGCATTCGTGGCAATCATGCCGGCTTTTGCAATGATGTTTCAGGTAAATGCCAGTTTTGCACAGTTTTTTGGGGGTACTTCACTGCTGATCATGGTAGGTGTTATACTGGATACGCTTCAACAGGTTGAAAGCCACCTGTTAATGCGTCATTACGATGGATTGATGAAATCAGGAAAGATAAAAGGTCGTGCCGGTGGTACACCTTCAGCTATCTGACCTGAGAATAGTTCTTTGATGATATATTTTAAGACAGCTGAAGAAATCGAATTGATGCGGGAAAGCAATTTGCTCGTATCAAGAACACTCGCTGAAATGGCCAAGGTTATAAGACCTGGAATTTCAACTGGTGAACTTGATGAAATTGCTGAGGCCTTTATCCGGGATAACAATGCAGTTCCGGGATTTAAAGGTTACCAGGGTTATCCTGCAACACTTTGTACTTCTGTAAATTCGCAGGTAGTTCATGGAATTCCATCCAGGGCAATAATTCTTAAGGAAGGAGATGTTATCTCGATTGATTGCGGAGTTATTAAAAATGGGTACTACGGTGATACTGCCTACTCTTTTGAAGTTGGAGAGGTTCTGCCGGAAGTTAAACAACTCCTGAAAGTTACAAAAGAGTGCCTGTACAAAGGAATAGAAAAAGCTGTCGAAGGACAAAGAATTGGCGATATCGGTTATGCGGTTCAAAGTCACGCTGAAAATAATGGATACTCTGTGGTGAGAGAATTGGTGGGACATGGACTTGGACGCAAAATGCATGAGGAACCAGAAGTTCCAAATTATGGACGAAGGGGAACCGGTGTTAAATTAAAAAAAGGAATGGTGATCTGTATAGAACCTATGATAAATATGGGGAAAAGACAGATCAGCCAGGGTGCTGACGGCTGGACGATCAGTACGGCGGATAACAAACCTTCTGCCCATTTTGAATTGGCAATAGCAGTGGATAAAGGAGAAGCAGATATTTTATCGACCTTCTCATTTATCGAGGAAATTTTAAATAATTAGTCATAAAATATGGCAAAACAGGCATCAATTGAACAAGATGGTGTAATTACTGAAGCATTGTCAAATGCAATGTTTCGTGTAGAGCTGGAAAATGGTCATGTGATCACAGCACACATATCAGGTAAAATGAGAATGCACTATATAAAAT
>CAYSAH010000659.1:0-1997 GCA_964428945.1 uncultured Bacteroidaceae bacterium
GAAAGGCTGGTCGAAAGGGATCTGGCTCTTCCATTTTGCTGCCCAACCTCCGGGTTCTGACGATTTTTCCACCAGGTGGATAAAGTAACCGTTCTCAGCACCATCAATTGCAGCCTTTAAACCTGCTACACCTCCACCAACTACAAGAATATCTCCGGTGATTTCATCAAGGATATAAGGCTTAACGACTGACTGCTTTTGCAAGCCCGCAAAACCCATCCGTAGATAATCTTCGGCAGCCATCATTGTATCCTCAGCACCGGCTTCCATGGTCCATGCAACCAATTCCCTGAGATTAACACGCTCCAATGGCATCCCATTCTCAACTCTGAATTCTTCGTCCTTCGTTCCTTTTCCGCAAGCTGCAATAAGGTAAGCGTCCAGCTTTTCCTTCTGTCTGAGCTCTGAGATTTCAGAAATCCCGGCAGGTGAGCACAGTGCTGAATGGCTTTTGCAAAAAACCGGTTTCAGCTCCGCTTCCATTTTTGTACAGAGCAGACCAATGTCGAGTGACTTGCCGATCCGGCAGCCGCTGCAAACAAATATGCCAAGGTTCTTTTCCACTGTTCCTTTAATTTTTCATGGCTCTTACTGCCGCCGCAGTGGCATCCTTAACCGAGGCTGAAACATCCATCGGCTTTTTAGCACAAGCGGCAACATATATCCCCTCAGACTGATTTACAGAGTAAAATCCCTCCTCGTTTTTTTTCATTGAAGGCAAACCATTTTCAGGTAGAATGCCGGTTGCAAGGACGACCATATCATACTTTTCCCTTACCTTCCTTCCCGATACAATATCTTCTGCGTTAACCGTCAGCTCCCCACTTCCTTTTTCAAGTTCAATTTTGGCCACTTTACCCTTAACAAGCTTAATATTCTTAACGGCTTCCACCCTTTTGAGAAAATCTTCATTTCTCCCTGTGACCCTGAGGTCTATATAGTATATAGAAACCCTGGTCTCCGGAAGCAATTCACTTACATTAAGTGCATGCTTTAAAGATGCTGAACAGCAAACCGCTGAACAGTATGGCAGGTAATTCCTGTCGCGTGAACCGGCACATTGCACGAAAGCAAGCGATTTTGGTGATTCTCCATTGGATGGACGCAGCAATTTCCCGCTATTGGGACCAGTAACCGACAGCAGCCGCTCAAACTCAACATTTGTAACGATATCAGGGCTTAAATTATAATTGAGACCAGAAATACCTGTTGGATCATTTGCTTTCCATCCGGTTGCAACGATAATGGAATGTACCTTTATTTCAGTAAGCAGCTGTTCTGCATTCAGGTTGATTGCCCCATAAGTGCATGCTTCCACACACCTGTTGCATGCTGCACCTTTACAGGCCTCTGAATCTATTTCGAATTTCTGCGGATAGGTAAGTGCCTGGGGCCGGTATATTGCTTTCGTATTTCCGAAATTATAATTGAAATCATCGGGCCGCTCAGCCGGGCAAACATCAAGACATTCTCCACAGGAAGTGCACAGATCATTTACAAATCTTTTTCCGGTGCTTACAGCTACAGTAAAATTGCCCTTCTCTCCGGAAATTTCTGTCAGTTCTGAATGAGTGAATATTTTTATCCGGGGATTATTCTTTATCCTCCGGAAGTTGATCTCCATCCCACAGGCAGGGGGACAAAGTTTTGGGAAATAATTATGCATCCGTACCACGTTACCTCCCAGGAAAGGACCCTTTTCAAGCAGGATTACCTCTTTACCGGCTTCTGCCAGCTCCACAGCCGATGTTACCCCGGATATTCCTCCTCCTATTACAAGTATTGGGTTCATTATGCCAGATAGCTTTGTTTGTTCAATACGATATGGATTCCACCCGCAGGTAAGAAATGCCGGACCGCGTTTCGGTCCCCTGTATTACACTTGTCTTTATCAATTTCAGAATCATTTTTATTAATATCCCCTAAGAAGGGTTCTTTTTACTTTTTACTTTTTACTTTTTACTTTTTACTTTTTACTTTATCCGGTTCCTGAGCGG
>CAYSAH010000660.1:0-1992 GCA_964428945.1 uncultured Bacteroidaceae bacterium
CTGTAACAGAAATAAGTGGAATTCGTTTGTCGGCTGCAAAGTTATCGCCTACCACTGACGATTTTGCGATTACCAGGTTGAATACACCTTCAGGAACCTTATTCTTTTTTAGCACTTTTTCAATGATCTTCTGGCAGGCAATGGCTGTGAGAGGAACTTTCGAACTGGGTTTCCAAATGACCACATCGCCTGCAACAGCAGCGATCATAGTGTTCCATGCCCAAACAGCAACCGGGAAATTAAATGCGGTGATTAAACCAACAATGCCAAGCGGGTGATACTGGTCATACATACGGTGACTCGGCCTTTCCGACTGCATTGTAAATCCATACAGCTGGCGGGATTGTCCGACTGCAAAATCGCAGATATCGATCATTTCCTGTACTTCACCAAGGCCTTCCTGGTAGATCTTTCCCATTTCCAGGGAAACCAGGTATCCAAGGTCTTCCTTTGCTTCCCGCAGTGCCAGGCCAATTTGCCTGACCACCTCTCCCCTTTGCGGAGCAGGTATTTTCTTCCAGACCTGAAATGCCTTTTCGGCAGTCTGAATAACATATTCAAGGTCCTCAGCTGATGCGTTCACAACGCTGGCAATTTGAACGCCGTCGATTGGCGAAGTGGAAACTGTTTTATCGCCTTTCGTCTTTCTCCAATTTGATCCGGTCGATACCCCGCTGTTTTCGGTTTCAATCCCTAATCTTTTCAGAACTTCGCGGGTTGTTTCAGCATACTGTTTTTCCATAATTTCCATATTTTTTATCCTCAGCAAAATTAAAAATACAGGCGTGCCTAAAAGATATTAAACAACATGTATGGCGAAAAAAAACAAAATGTGTTATCTTCGCAATCCCAATTCATATTACATAACTGTATTGCCCGGATGGCAGGACCGAGCGTTAAGAATTGCTCCGGTGGATCAATTTTGTGAGGGGCCAGACTGCAGCGATGGCCAATTCCGCCATCGAAAAAGAATAGGAATTGTTGTGCACATTGAATGAATTTAATAAGTCTACAGTAAATATTTGCCCGGATGGCGGAATTGGTAGACGCGCTGGTCTCAAACACCAGTGATAGCAATATCGTGCCGGTTCGACCCCGGCTCCGGGTACGTTTTTAAACAGTTAGAGCCCTGAATATTAATTTATTCAAGGCTTTTTCATTTTACGTACTGGTAATATACTGGTACAATTATCAGATTATTTGGATTTTGCATTACAAAACAACTTACTTCCTCAAGATACTATTTGTCTTAGAAGCACAATTATTCTTTGAAATAGGTAATTTTTCTCTCTACAATGCTACTTTCATACTCGTAATTGTGACCACACATTGTAGTTTTTCTAGAAGGCCGATTCCCTATATCATCATATTCATAATTATACTTGGTTATGTTTCTTGAGTTAGCATCTGTGTCACACCGTCCCTTCTGCTCTCTGGATTAATTTCAAATCCCTCAAAAATAATCCGGGAAAAAGTATAGTTGGGTTTACAGAAACGGGCTTGGATCTTCTTACGGACAGCCTCTTCAGGTTTTAATAGTACCCCGATCGTCAAACTGCGAGGATACTCTTACCCTAAAGGTCATCCGGGACCGACCATGAATTATTGCCATGGTTCCCGAACAGATCAATATAACTTAATCCGATATCGCTGATCAGATCAAGGTCAATGGGCGTTTCAAGGGAGATATTATAATAGTCGTAATCAAGGTCGGTCGGACTGGATTCCTTTGACCTGATCTCCAGGAGCTGTCCAAGTTCTGAGCTGTTGATAGATACCTGAATACCCGTCTTAAGCAGCTTCCTGGGATCAACCTCCCTTCCATCCGGGAATTGATATTCCAGTTCAATATTCGTGACCTTGTTGTCAGCATTGGTGCGTAATACCGGGACGACCAATACCCAGTAGTCAAGCATGTCGATGTTCGAATAAGCAAAGGTGAACGCTTTATTGTCAATGTGCAGGGTGTATTCTCCCGGACCAAAGGTGGAC
>CAYSAH010000661.1:0-1980 GCA_964428945.1 uncultured Bacteroidaceae bacterium
AGGGCGCGGGGCATGGGGCATGGGGCAGACCGAGGGGAGGCGCAAGGCGCAAGGCACAAGGCGCAAGGCGCAAGGCACAAGGCACAAGGCACAAGGCGCAAGGCGCGAGGAACGAGGAGCGAAGAGCATGGAGCATGGAGCGCCGGGCAGAACGAGCTGAGTCGAGGGGCAAGGCAGCGTGTTGACCGGGATGCAATCCTACAGCGTAAAGCTTTGAGCGTAAAGCCTACAGTCTGCAGCCTGCAGCCTACAGTCTTCTTAGCACGGGGCTCGGAGCATGGAGCACAGGGCCCTGAGCGAGGAGGAGCAGTTTAAGTACAGCCGTTTCATCTAAAAGGTGTCTTTTCCGGAAAAATGGAAAGCCTGTCTGCCTGATGATCCGGCAGCTTAAGATAAAAAAACAACAGGAAAGAAATCAATATACTTATGTAAACAGCAAAGAGATTAATAAAGGAAATTCAGGTTTATATACGGACTTCCTCCCACACCGTCGGACTTATTCACAGCCAATCCGTAATCGACAGTGATTATAAAATTCTGGTTCAGGACCAGGTGAATTCCCGCGCCATAGCCCAGGTGAGGGATTTCCTTTGCACCCGGATCAATGTATGGAGTTGCTTCAGGATGCAGGCTGAGAAGGTTTGCAGGCAGGGGATATTTCTGGGTTACCATTCCACCATCCAGGAATGCTGCCAGGGCTATGTAGAAATTCTGTTTCAGAAACTTGGTCTTCAATATTTTTCCCCGGATCTCTATATTGCCATATGCAAATCCTTCACCAACCACCCGGTTCCTCTTTACACCCCTCACCGTACTGTTCCCGCCGACACCATCCGTGGTTAACTTTGGGGCAGTATTAAACAAATAGGGCATCATATAAAAAGGCATTTCTCCAAAAAGTTTTCCCTGGTAGGAAACTCTTCCGGCAAAATTGATCCAGTCGGGAATGATTGTAAAATACTGGCGATGGGTAAATACGATCCTTCCATAGCCATAGTTCCTGTTGCTTAAGAAGGAAGGGACATAATGAAGCTGTAACTCGGTCCACATCCCCGAGTAGGGATTGGGCTCATTGTCCCTTGTGTCATAAACCAGTCCTCCTTTCAGCAGGGTATGCGCCCCCCCTTTGACCTGGTCAGCAGGGATGATTCCCCAGTCGATATAGTCCTGGTAAAGACTGTTTGTTGATAACAGGTTTTCCGTTTTTCCTTCATTCAGCGCTGAAATATCAACGACATCAATGAGATTGTTGTAATAGCCAACTCCCGCCAGCCACCTGAATTTATTGCCGCTGATCTGTCCCTGGAAGTCGGCCTTGATCCTTACCAGCTTTCTTGAATGTTTATAGAAAAGTCGATCGGCAAGGCCATTGGTAAACCCGGTTTCAATATCGTGATCATACTTAGCCTGGTAACCATTGAAACCAAAGAAATCCAGTGCCTGTTCAGTAAGCAGGCTTGCTTCGAAAAATGAGCGTATACCGGGAATGAGCCTGTCAGAATCCCAGGTGATCTGGTTAATTCCGCTGCCTTTTGTTGTTCTCGACCATTCAACATAAATAGAGTGATCATACATTGGATACCTGGAACCGTCGCCGAAGTTATATACATTGACCAGTGCCCCATACTGAAGCCCTATATCGGGGTCATAAGCCATAAAGGGCAGTCCCCCGAAGGTCCAGCCACTTTTTATCGATTCAGTCTTTTTATCTGCTTTGCTAATGGAGTCATTTTCCTGGGCATGTACCGGGACCATTGCCAGGATTAGGGAAATAATCAGAAGTCTGTATCGCATTGTTGAGTTACTTAGTGAGCATACAATGTACAATACGATTTTTATATGACAATGCGAAGCAGGTAAAAAGGGATAAAAAGGACCCTTCGACTCCGCTCAGGGACCTCCCTTCGACTCCGCTCAGGGACCGGAAGGAAAAAGGAAAAAGGAAAAAGGAAAAAGTTAGTGAGACCCGGCTTTTATGAG
>CAYSAH010000662.1:0-1969 GCA_964428945.1 uncultured Bacteroidaceae bacterium
CAGCGGGATTAGTTCGATATTCAATCCGCCCCATCTTTTCCTTCTTGGACATACCCCAAAATTTTCAGTTACTTGAAATTAATGATATTATTTCTTAATATTGGTAGTTTAGGACATATCATATGAATAAGTTCAGAAAGTATGTACTATGCTTTTTTGTTCTGATTCCGGATATTCCCATCCTGAATGCGCAGATTATTGTATGGCCTGTCGTTGATCCAAATATCACTTTTAAATATAACCTTTACTGGGAATCTGCCTCCGGCTACGGCAAGAAGGTACCTTCAGCAATGATTGCGAGGAACAATGAGTATTACCGGAACGTTGATGAGAATTTCAAGCTATCATTAAAGGAAAAAAGCTTTCAGGTCTGTTCAGGTAAGAAAATGGAACTGACAAAAGACCCGCTGAACTCGGCTGGAAATAGTGAGTCTGTTTTTGTCGACCTGAGCTGCGGCTTGGTCCGGGTCTCGGACAATTATCCCTTTTACAGGAAAACAGCCATCAATTTTGATCCTCAAGTCTACTATCATGCAAAAGTATACAATGGTTCGGGGGATATTATCAAGGAAATTAGCAGGACTGACCTTATTGATTACACCTCTGAGATCAGGGGCCGCCTGAGAGGATTGATGGATTATGAATACGATCTTGAGATTGTCAAAGTCGCGATGAACTGTTCCTTCCAGGGTAAAATACTTGAAGAGATTATTCAGGAACTTTGTGATTATTTTTCTGAACCGGATCCATCGATGAAGGGGAGTGATCGTAATGGATTTAATACCAGGATTGGCCTGCTTATCAATCAGCGGAAGAATATGTACCCGGGATATTTTGATGATATAGGTTCAAAGACCGCCCAGACTCAGTCGCAGAATCCTAAACCGGCTTATCCGCCAGTAGCAGAACAGAAACCAGTGACATCCGTAAATCCCCAGATGACTGCAGCATTCAATGCTGTCAGGCAGCAATCCAAAAACTGGGCCCTGGTGGTGGGTATAAACGATTACCAGTCTCCTGATATCAATGACCTTTCAAACCCGCTTTCAGATGCCAATTCCCTGGCATCTGTTCTGCTGGAGAAATATAATTTCACTCGTGAGGAGATGATCTTCCTTGAGAATCCCACCCGGGAAGGGATCATCCGGGCATTTGATTATTTAGCAACTGTAATCAGGCCTGTGGATAACCTCATTATATTTTATGCAGGTCATGGTCTATGGGACGAAAAACTGGGTAAGGGATACTGGATTCCCTCCGATGCCACGCTGGAGAACAGGGCCAATTGGTTTTCGAACAGCGATCTCAGGGATTATATCAGCGGCATAAAATCACATCATACCCTCCTGATAACGGATGCCTGTTTTAGCGGAGGGATATTCAAGACCCGGGAAGCATTCAACCAGGTTTCGCCAGCCACCTATGAAATGTACAAACTTCCGAGTCGAAAAGCCATGACCAGCGGGGCGATGACCACTGTCCCTGATAAGAGTGTATTTATCGAATACCTTTTAAAGCGGCTGACTGATAATACGGAGCCCTTCCTTTCCTCCGAACAGCTTTTTTCCAGTTTCAAGATCGCCGTAATAAACAACAGTCCGACAAAACAGGTTCCGCAATACGGGGAGATCAGGGAGGCTGGCGATGAAGGAGGAGACTTTATTTTCACGTTAAGGTAAAAATTATGAAAAGAACTTTCATTTCAATGATGCTGCTGACCGGGCTGACCCTGACTGCTGCAGGTCAGCTGTTTGTTGCAGGCATAAAAGGTGGAATAAGTTATTCCTCCATGAAAGTGACTGGAGTGGAGGTCCCCTTCGATGTCACATCAGGTCATTTCGGATACCGTGCCGGTGCTTTTATCCGCATGGATTTCGGGCATGCCTTCTTCGAACTTGATCCTTCCTTCCTGCACAGGACAAAAATGTCCTTTGATTATAATACGGCCCACTATGAACTGAACATTAAT
>CAYSAH010000663.1:0-1965 GCA_964428945.1 uncultured Bacteroidaceae bacterium
GGGGGCGAAATACGGATGGAGTTTCAGGATTAAGGATAAAAAAAGAGCGATCATCTATTTCCTGCCGCGGGAAAATTATTTCCGTGTGGCTTTTGTATTCGGTCAGAAAGCAATGGATGACATTCTTTCCAGTAAAATCTCAGAAAGTATAAAGACTGAACTTGTGAATGCAAGGGTATATGCTGAAGGCCGCGGAATAAGGATCGATGTGAAGCATTCCGAGATTCTTGCTGATATAAAAAAACTGATCGAAATGAAGATCATTAACTAAACTTTTACTTAGTTTTAATTGTGCATCGATTTTGGACCAGCCTGCAAATAATTAATGTCCTGCAGCCTATTTGTAATTCCTGCTAATTCTTTAACTTGCATAAGAAACCTGTAACATCCAATCAAAATGAAAATCAATTCCGTTTTAATCATCCTGGGCATGATGACCCTGATTTCACTTCAAAGCTGTGATGAAAACGCTAAAAGAGAAAAAGCAGCCTCAACTGATCTTGTTACGGTCGATGAAAAGGTGACCCCGGCGAAAATGGAATGGTTCGAGGATGCCAAGCTGGGAATATTTATCCACTGGGGGATTTATGCTGTTAACGGGACCTCAGAATCGTGGGCTTTTTTTAACAAGGAGGTCACTTACGATGAATACATGAGCCAGGCCGAAGGATTTACAGCAAGCAAATATGACCCCGCTGCCTGGGCAAAATTATTCAAAGAGGCTGGAGCAAAATATTCCGTTCTTACAAGCAAACACCATGACGGCGTAGCACTCTGGGATACGAAATTCTCAGATCTGAACGTCGTAAAAAAGACACCAGCAGCAAGGGATCTGCTTACCCCCTATGTCGAGGCTTTAAGAGCCGAAGACCTGAAGGTGGGGCTCTACTTCTCCCACCTGGACTGGTCCCATCCCGACTATGCGTCAATTGTTCCTCCCGGTATGGAGGAGGTCGCCGAAAGGAATCCATTCTCTTATCCTGCCAAGGGGGAAGAAGACCCTGAAGCCTGGGATCGTTTCCTTCAATTCCACCGGGGTCAGATCACTGAAATCATGGACCTGTTCAATCCGGACCTTTACTGGTTTGACGGAGACTGGGAACACCCGGCAGAACAATGGAAAATGAAAGAGCTTCGCGAATATATCCTGGAAGCCCACCCGGATGCAATACTTAATTCCCGGATGGCCGGTTATGGTGATTATGCCACACCGGAGCAGGGTGTTCCCATCAATCCACCCGACGGGCCCTGGGAACTTTGCATGACCATCAACGACAACTGGGGATTCAGGTTCATCGATACGAATTTTAAATCATCCCGCCAGGTTATCCAGATATTCGCAGAGTGTATTGGTACAGGAGGCAACCTGCTCCTGGACATAGGTCCTCGTGAAGATGGAACAATTCCCGAAGAAGAGGTAAAGATTTTAAAAGACCTTGGGGCATGGATAGGCAGGCATGAGGAAGCTGTATACCCCACCAGGAGGGGACTTCCATTTGGGCACTTCTACGGTCCTACAACACTCAACAAAACGAACGATGTTATCTACCTGTACATCCTTGATCAGCCAAAAGAATATGTTACCCTCAAGGGTGTAAGGAATGACATTAAGAAAGTAAGGGTTGTGGGAAGCGATCAGGAACTGAATTTCAAACGCTTTGGCGGCGCAGCCTGGCAAAAAATACCGGGTATCCTGTATATCAATGTTCCAAAGGAGATAAATGATACATACATCACTGTACTTGCCGTAGAGCTTGAGGGAGAGTTGGATCTTTATCATAATTGAGGCGCGAGGCGCAAGGTGTCAGGTGTCAGGCGTCAGGCGTCAGGTATCAGGGTGACCGGGCGGAGCCGAGGGGCATGGGGCATGGGGCAGAACGAGTCGAGGCACAAGGTATCAGGTATCAGGCACTCCTAAGTACTCCTAAATACTCCTAAGTACTCCTAAATACTCCTAAGTACTCC
>CAYSAH010000664.1:0-1958 GCA_964428945.1 uncultured Bacteroidaceae bacterium
ATCATCAAGAAAGAATATGGAAGTCCAAAATTTTTATCCGCAAGTACGAAAAATCCTGGCCGATACGGTTACTCCCGTGAGTGTATATCTCAGGCTCAGGTCGTTGTATCCCAAGTCGATACTTCTCGAGAGTTCTGATTACCACGGAGGGCGCGACAATTACTCCTTCATCTGCATGGAACCCATATCCACCGTTGAGGTTAAAGACTATGACGTTACATACCAGTTCCCTGATGAAAGGATCAACATGAAAAACAAGTCAAATGTAACCGGCGCCCTGAAGGATTTTTTCTCTGCCTTTAAATCCAGTGCAAGCAATGCCAGGGATGAATTGAATGGCGTCTTCGGATATATATCCTATGATTCAATAAGGTACTTCGAGGAAATTAAACTCCAGCAAAGGAAGAAAGACAATCTCACTGACATACCGGATATAAGGTACAGTTTATACAGGTTCATAATAGCAATAAATCACTTCCGCAACAGCATCGAAATAATAGAAAATAGACTCGATGATGGGGAAAGCAATATCTCCCATATCCTTGAACTTCTTAACAACAGGAACTACCCGGTTTTTCCTTTCGAAGCTGAAGGAGGCAGGAAATCCAATATGTCGGATGAGGATTATATGAAACTTGTCGCCTCGGGAAAAAAGGAATGCCACAGGGGCAATGTTTACCAGATAGTGCTTTCACGACGCTTTTCCCAGGCTTTTAAGGGAGATGAGTTCAACGTTTACAGAAGCCTGAGGTCGATAAACCCTTCACCCTATTTGTTTTATTTTGATTTTGGAAGCTTTAAGATCTTCGGTTCATCACCCGAAAGCCAGCTGATAGTAAAAAAAGGCAAAGCCCGGATCTGCCCGATTGCAGGGACATTCAAGCGCACAGGCGATGATCAGAAAGATCAGGAACTGGCTGAAAAACTTGGCAAGGATGAAAAGGAAAATGCAGAACATGTTATGCTGGTCGACCTGGCAAGGAATGACCTTAGCCGTAACGCGGAAAATGTTAAAGTTGACACCTACAAGGAGATCCAGTTCTATTCCCATGTCCTGCATATGGTATCAACAGTTACAGGCGACCTGCCACCAAACCACGACCTGATAAGGCTCGTTGCCGACACTTTTCCTGCCGGCACCCTTTCAGGGGCTCCAAAGATAAGGGCTATGCAGCTGATCGATGAGCTGGAGCCGGATTCGAGAAGCTATTACGGTGGATGCATTGGGCAGATAGGACTCGACGGAAGCTTCAACCATGCTATCAGCATTCGGACATTTCTATCCAAAAACAATACCCTGATATACCAGGCCGGGGCTGGAATAGTGGCAGATTCCCGCGAGGAAAGTGAATTGCAGGAAGTTAACAACAAGCTGGCCGCTCTCAACAGGGCAATAGAAATGGCCGGTGAAATATACCATTAGAGCTATGAAAGTTTTAATACTCGATAATTACGATTCTTTCACATATAACCTGGTCCATTACCTTAACGAACTGCTGGATGAACCCGTGGATGTTATAAGGAATGACAAGGCTACAGTGGAAGAACTCGATAAGTACACGCACATATTGCTTTCCCCCGGCCCTGGTGTCCCTGATGAGGCTGGCATAATGAAAGATCTCATAGAAACCTATGCCGAAACAAAAAGCATTTTCGGCGTTTGCCTGGGAATGCAGGCTATAGGCGAGGTCTTCGGGGGTAGCTTGATCAACCTGGATAAAGTATACCATGGGGTGGCAATGCCTGTGAATATCCTCAGCCGCGAAGATATTACCTTTAAAGGGATTCCTAAGAAGATCAATGTTGGCAGATATCACTCATGGGTCATCGACACAGTCGATTTCCCTGATATCCTTGAGCTTACAGCGGTAGATGAGGAAGGGAGGGTTATGGCCTTAAGGCACAGGGTATTTAATGTTCGCGGAGTGCAATTTCATCCGGAATCGATCCTGACAGAA
>CAYSAH010000665.1:0-1955 GCA_964428945.1 uncultured Bacteroidaceae bacterium
AAGGTTACTGGAAGTTTTTCCCCCTTCGCCTGCTTCCCCGGTCGGGTTCTCGAAGGAAACTGAACGCGAAACAAGCCCGCTTCCAAGATCATATACACTGCCCGCATTACCTGGCCCTTTTTCAGTACAGGAAAACAGGAAAAGTAAGAATGAAAAGGAAAACGTTAATATGAGAATCTGCCGGTTTTTGAAGAATTTTTTCATCTTGTGTACTCTTTTGAATCAAGTTACGAAAAGCATGTGATATATTTATGAATAAATTGAGCTTCAGGAAACTTTTTTGCTTTAGTACTTACTTTTAATCTTTGCATCATGAAAAATCCATTGCTTTTCCTGCTAAGGTTCCAGGCTATTCTCCTGCTTTCAATAATGCCCGGGTGCAAAGAAAAACCCGTGGATGCAACTACAGAACCTAGAGTGGACTCCGTATATTTTGCGATGAACCCGATGGATATCACTTTTGACAGCAGCGAGTTGGTCATGATCAGGGATGCCATGGGGGCCTATATTGAATCCTACAGGGAATACCGGAAGATCGAGCTTCCAAATAATGTAATTCCAGCCATTCAGTTCAATCCCCTGCCGAAAGGATTTATCCTGCCTGCTGAAACCCCTCCCCTTCATTGGAAAATCCCCGGGGGAATTGACAAACCAGAAACTGAAGCAGACCTGGCTTTTATGTCGATCCCGGAACTGGCTTCATTGCTCAGATCCGGACAGCTTTCTTCAGTTGAGTTAACGCAATTCTTTCTTAAGAGGCTCAGGGAAAATGATCCGAAGCTGCACTGCGTGATCAGTCTTACAGAATCCTATGCACTTGAGCGTGCAAAACTGATGGACGAGGAACTGGCTGCCGGAAAGGATCGAGGGATCCTTCATGGTATTCCATACGGGATCAAGGATCTGTTTTCCTTTCCCGGGTATAAAACCACCTGGGGAGCAGGAGCCTACAAGGAACAGGTCATAGATGTGAAGGCAGGGGTAATCGAAAAACTCGAAAATGCAGGAGCAGTGCTCATTGCAAAACTTACGCTTGGTGCATTGGCAATGGGTGATGTATGGTACGCCGATACAACGCGTAATCCCTGGAACCTGAAGCAGGGATCCAGCGGATCCTCCGCAGGTTCCGCAGCTGCAACTGCCGCAGGCCTGGTCCCCTTTGCCATTGGAACAGAGACTTACGGATCGATCGTATCTCCATCCACCCGTTGCGGTGTCACCGGACTACGCCCGACATACGGAAGGGTGACCCGCGCAGGTGCCATGGCGCTAAGCTGGAGCATGGACAAGGTTGGTCCGATCTGCAGGAGTGCGGAAGATTGTGCGATAGTATTTGACGCGATCAGGGGATTGGACGAAAACGATCCGTCATTGTACGCGACAGGATTCGATTATAAGGAGACTGACCTGTCTGAACTGAAGATCGGGTATTGCAAAGAAGCCTTTGATAAAGAAGAACTTTTTAAAAAAGAGAACCAGCAGACACTTAAGGTACTTAAAAAGCTTGGAGCAAATCTGGTCCCTGTTGACCTCAACCTTGACCTTCCGGTTGATGCGATGAGCAACCTGCTCATGGCAGAAGCTGCAGCTGCTTTTGATGAACTGACCCGCAGTAACAGGGATACCCTGCTGGTGAGCCAGGGCGAATATGACTGGCCCGCTATCTTCAGGGCAGCCAGGTTCATGCCTGCCGTTGAATATATCCAGGCAAACCGGCTTCGAAGCCTGCTAATTGAAGAATACAACACCTTGCTTAAGGATTTCGATGTTATTGTTACACCTACCTTTGCCGGAACCCAACTACCGGCGACAAATATGACAGGCCATCCTGTAGTTGTAGTCCCAAATGGCGCGATAGAAGGGGGAAGCCGGACATCCATCTGTTTCCTTGGTAATCTTTTCGATGAAGCTGCCATCCTTGCCCTTGCAAAAGCCTACCAGGATGCTACGGAATT
>CAYSAH010000666.1:0-1941 GCA_964428945.1 uncultured Bacteroidaceae bacterium
TGGTATTGGATTTAAGCGATGTGAAGAAGAAATATGCAGAGAAGATGGAGTATCTGACACGAGTACATGATGGCAGCGAAGATGAAATTGCAGATGGCTACTGGACCAACCAAGTGATAGCTACAGAAGTAGGGAGTAATGAGATCACCCCATTACATATGTCTCTGTTTTCCCAAGACTCCCCTGAATTTACCAGTGAGAACGATGAGATCCTGGCAGCAATAGACCAGGTTGGTGAAGCTTTTCAGAACAGGGGGATCTGGGTGATTGATCGTGGAGCCGACAGGGATGCTATCTTTGAACCATTGCTGCAAAAGCAGAGAGACTTCATTATTCGCATGGTGGGGTCGCGTGATCTGATTTATCAGGGAGAATCAGTCAGATCCTTATGGCTGGCTTTTGCATGCAGGTTACCGCATCAAAAAACCATAGCAAAAGTAATTGATGGTAAAGAGGTTATATTTAATTTAAGCATCGGTCACGCGAAGGTTAAACTACCCGATATGGAAACTCAGCTTAATATGGTAGTTGTTAGGGGGATTAGCCGCAAACCCATGATGCTGTTGACCACTCTGGATATTAGAAATATACAAGAAGATGTCTGGTTTGTAGTCCAGGCTTATCTAAAACGATGGAGTGTGGAAGAAACTATCCGTTTCATAAAACAGACTTACGACCTGGAGAATATCAGGGTATTGAAATATACTCGGCTGCAAAATATGATGGCACTGCTTTTAGCTGTGTTCTATTTCGCTGCTGTGGTTTTGGACCAGAACCAGAAGCTGGTGATCATTACCGGACACATTCTGAAAAGCGCGAAAAGGGTATTTGGAATCCCTGATTTCAAGTACTATGCCTTGGGAGATGGCCTAAGGAATATTTCTCGCGTTTCCCGGGCCAGCTCCAAATACAGACGCAAATATGCCATTCTCAGCTAAGTTTCGGATTTACTTAAAATTTCGGGGTATGTCCAAATTAGAAAAGTACTTGCCTGCTATTCAATTATCTATTATTTTAACATCCCTGGTAATCAGGATGGCCAGTTGCCCCGTCGGCATCCCAGGCCTGAGGCTGAAAACGGCTCCATAGTTCAATGGATAGAACGGTGGTTTCCTAAACCGTAAATTCAGGTTCGATTCCTGGTGGAGCTACAAAAAGCAGATTGAGTGTGAAGAGCAGGAGCGATGAACACCATTCTGTTTTTTTTCTTCATCCTCCGGTTCGCACTCAAAATTAATTCAGGATATATTATTTGAACTGTTTACTGCAAATTATGCTTTGCATAAAATAAACAATCAGCGATCGATTTAAATTTTAACCTAATATGCATTGCCGGGAATCTCCGGACCTTACTCTTGCTTTCAGGAGGATTCATTATGGCATCCGGTCTGCAGCTACTGGTAAAAATAATCCTTAAACCCGTTAGTGATCAGCGTATTAATTCAACCGCAGGAGTCCTGGGAATGGGATTAGTGATTTAATTAATACATATCTTTGGAAAAAGGTACAAATGGGCCATGCAGTCAGCAAAATATCTGCATGAATTAGAGAAAATATATGGATTGCTTTCCTTACCAGAATTTATATCCCAGGCACAGCAGGAAAACGGGATTAAGAGTATAATTAGTGTAGGAATAGGATTCAGGATAGTTGACCGTTGTACCAATTTCCAGTTCATTCCGGGTAGCGGTGCATGTGAGACTAATGATGAAACTGGATATATCAAGACTGGCCCCAAAATGATAAATGAATGCACCTGCCGGGAGACTAAATCCTGAGATGTAGGCATCGGAATTAGAGCTGATGTGGTTGTTAGGATCCCACCATTCGCTGAGCTCCTCGTTGAAATTATACCACTCTCCGAGCCATCTTTCAATTCCTATTCCTCCATAAAGCCTTATCCCGGAGAAGAATTTCACGCCAACACTCACAGGCAACTCG
>CAYSAH010000667.1:0-1933 GCA_964428945.1 uncultured Bacteroidaceae bacterium
AATTGTCAGCCATGGAGATAACGCGTTTCAAAGCAGGAAGATACAATAAACAATACGGCTATTCAAGTTTCTCGCCTGAACCTGTGAACCACGAATGGCTGGTAAGTGATGCAAAGGTAAACCGACTGCTGAATGATGCTACCAGGAAACTTGGTGAGTTGAATGCCTTTTCGATGATGATTCCCGATGTGGATTTTTTTATCCGGATGCATATCACGAAGGAAGCCACCCGGAGTAGCAGGATTGAGGGAACTCAAACCAGTATGGAAGAAGCCATTCAGAATCCAGAATATATCAGCCCCGAAAAACGCGACGACTGGCAGGAAGTTCAGAACTACATTGAAGCAATGAATTTTGCAATTGCACAACTGGAGGAACTTCCAATAAGTACACGCTTGCTGAAGCAAACGCATGAAAAATTACTGCAGGGAGTCAGGGGCAAATACAAATTACCTGGAGAGTTCCGTGCCTCGCAAAACTGGATTGGGGGTGCTACGCTGAATGATGCAGCATATATTCCGCCTCATCATAGTGAAGTGCCCGAACTGATGAGTGACCTTGAGAAACTATTAAATAATGAGGATTTGCAAATACCGCCGCTTATCCGCATTGGCATTGCACATTATCAATTTGAATCGATTCACCCTTTTCTTGATGGCAATGGCAGGTTAGGGAGGTTGCTGATAACGCTTTATCTTGTTAGCAACAGGATTCTCAGCAAACCTGCATTATATCTTTCCGATTTTTTTGAACGGAACCGCTCGCATTATTACGATAACCTTACGACCGTGAGAACTCAGAATAACCTTGTGCAATGGTTGACTTTCTTCCTTGTAGGAGTATTGGAAACTGCCGAAAATTCAATTCAGACCTTTCAAGAAATCATGAAACTACGCAGTGAATTGGAAGAGAAAAGAATTATTACGCTGGGCAAAAAGGTTCCGCATGCAATGCAACTGATCCGCTATTTATACACCAAGCCTATCGTAGATGCCTCCGAAGTGGCGAAAGTACTCTCTGTGAATATTTCAACGGCAAACCGGTTAATTCAGGACTTTGAGAGACTCGAAATCCTCAGCGAAAAAACTGGATTCAAGAGAAATCGCATCTTCATCTTTGAAAAGTATCTGAATTTGTTTGAGCGATTGCCATCCAAGGTTTAATCCTTACTGTCAGGAGGTTACAGGGGGTGAAAAGAAAGGAGGTCGATTTTGACCTCCTGTCCTGTTCGGCTCCCCGACCATCGCTATTATCTAAATTTTGAAGGCCGGATCAAGTTACCACTTCTCGTCAAATTAATTGATACGTTTGAAGGAACTAAACGTATGAAATTTAACCAAACTTCTGCAAATTAGTTTGACGACGTATACTGATTATATACACGCAAACGGGCGTCCTACAGTTCGGATCTATTATTTGTACGAAGTAGAAATAATTACCCCGGATCTAATTAAGAGGATGCTAAAAAACAGCAAAGAATACCCTAACGAAGGACTTAAAAAGTTGGCCATAGATGATGCACAGCACAGCGGAAAGGGGAGGGCGAATGCTGTTTCGGTCCTAGACATGGAGGAAATACAGGAGGCATACCGATGGATGCCCCTGGAAAGAAGAGATTCACCGATACGGATAGGGGAGCATTGGCTCGAAGGAAATGTGGCGGCAGTGCTGAAAGGGTAGAATGGAACCCGTTTGATTTCCAGATGGATATTTTGTATCTTTAAGCAGTGAATTACCAAACCATAAATTGTAAATTCAAAATTCCAAGCACCAATACTCATATAAATCCCAAACCACAAAAACTAAATCTCAAACAATTTGGAATTATGAACTTGAATGTTGTGATTAATTTGTTTTTTGGATTTTGTTTTTTGGGATTTACCCTCCTGGTCCCTTACCAATCCTCCGCCCAGACCACCTGGTACAAGTACCC
>CAYSAH010000668.1:0-1931 GCA_964428945.1 uncultured Bacteroidaceae bacterium
GATCAATCCGATCACCAGCCAAAACGGACGAAAGAATCTCGCTTCCAGTAATATTATAAATATTATAGGAGCGTATTTCCTCCGACGACCTTATCAGGACATAATCGGTACAAGGATTCGGGTAAATGGAAAACATGCTTTTTAGTTCCTCAACAGAATTGAGCACGGTGAAGTTTATCACATAGGTTGTCATGGCAACACCATCCTCAGCTGTTACAACTATTGTAGCCTGTCCGGGAAGCGCTGATGGACCAGTGATCTCTGAACTGGCATTGGCATCCGTAGTGCTTACCGTTATTTCCGGTGCACTTGTGGTTCCTGACGGCAATTCCACGTCGTAGGAAAGTGTAGTGGCACTGAACCCGGCCAGCGCTGTTCCGTCGAGCTTAATTCCCGACAGGGAAGAAACATCAGAGAAGGCAGCAACGGTATAATTAATAGTGTATGTACTGCTTGAGACTCCATCTTCAGCTGTAACAACAATAGTTGCCTGACCCGGAACCGAAGCAGGGGAGTTAATCTCCGGACTAGCCCCAGCACTGCTTGCAGCTACTGTGATTACTGGTGGAACTGTTGTTCCTGCCGGCAGCTCAATATTGTATGTCTTTACAGAAGGACTGAATCCAGCAAGCAGTGTTCCGTCCAGCCTGATTTCCTTCAGGGTTGAGATATCCGACAAACCAACTGCGGTGCCAAGTTTAATGTAATCGAAATAAACCGTTCCGGTAAAAGTTACCCCGGGATTTATATTTATAAGTAGTTGCCTGATGGCGCTTGCATCAATTGGCCCGGTAGTTGGAAGTTCGAAATAACCATCAAAGTCAAAGGTCAGAACGGTGTCGCGATTTGCCTTGACGTTTTGTATGTAGTTAATATTATAATTTCCAAGTACATCCCAGGGGTAAAGCCTTACAACACAATCAACAGAGCTTCTGACTTTCAGTTCAACCAAAGGACGAACGCTCAGATCAAGGATCTGGTCTGCAAAGAAATCATATTCCAAACCGTCGAAATTGCCTTTATTTGTGATGTTCACAACAAGTTCGCCATTTTCCTGGCTAAGCACATGAGAAGCTTGTCTTGAAGGGAATCCCCATTGCTCCTGTTTGATAGGATCGGTAAAGTCAAGTTCTATACCAGTAACAACATCTCCAACCGCTGAATTCAGGTTAAGTGTTCCATACTGATCTGTAGATACAGCGGGATCTAGAAAATAGCTACCCCACGTTTGCCTGTTTATTAAAACGCCGGCATCCACATCACTCACCCTTACATCGCATTTAATGGATGAAACTGCCTGTGGGTCGATACCAAGCAAGGACCAGGGTATCGCGATTTCGTAATTCTCCCGGTTTGCATCATTCATATAGGCAATGGCCCAATGAATGCCATTTGATTCCATCATAAGGGTATCCTTGGCCACTTTGTATGCAAAACTGAACCTTTTATCAGTGCCTGCTTCAAAAGCTCCCCCGTTGGCATTTGTATCGAAAAACAATTCAACAGAATCCTGTTTTGCAGAAACGCCTCCATCATCCCGGATTCTAAGACCTGCATACAGACTGTCGTTGTCATACATAAAGATCACCCTTTCGATCTTAAATGAATTCGCGCTTGAATATCCTGCGCCTTCAATCACGTTGGGAAGATTATTGCTGTAGGAAAGGTTATTATAAGAAGCCATAAACCACCTGTTTTCAGCAGATGCTCCGATAAGTGGTTTCCTGACCGCTATATCGGCTTTTCCTGATTGTGGAGTTGGTTTGACGTGCAGGTCAGAACCGACTACCAGTTCATCGAAATACACGGTTCCATTATAGGTGACTCCGGGATTAATATTAAATAGTAATTGCCTCAGATTTGCTGCATCAATCGGCCCCGTTGTCGGAGTGGGAAACAGACCGGTGAAGTCAAAAAACAGTGTTGTATCA
>CAYSAH010000669.1:0-228 GCA_964428945.1 uncultured Bacteroidaceae bacterium
ATATTATTAAGAAATTCGAGGTCATCTGCACAATTTTCAAGGGCATAGGTGACCAGGTACTTCAGAAAGTCTTCCGCCAGATCCATATTGTCGTTGATATCATAAAATGCCATTTCAGGTTCGATCATCCAAAATTCAGCCACGTGCCTCGGGGTATTCGAATTCTCAGCCCTGAATGTGGGGCCGAATGTGTATATTGAAGATAAGGCCGTTGCTCCCAGTTCTCCT
>CAYSAH010000669.1:238-1929 GCA_964428945.1 uncultured Bacteroidaceae bacterium
GGTATAGATCTCACCCAGGGCAAGTGCCCCAAGTTCTCCTTCAAGCTGACCTGAAACTGTAAGGTTCGTGGACCTCCCAAAAAAGTCCTGACTAAAATCTATTTTCTTTTGATCATTCCTTGGAATGTTGTCCAGATCAAGCGTGGTGACCCTGAACATTGCTCCGGCACCTTCAGCATCCGAGGCAGTGATAATAGGTGTATGAAGGTAATAAAAACCTTTGTCGTTGAAATACTTATGTATCGCAAAGGATAAGGCATGTCTGATCCGAAATACTGCTCCGAAAGTATTTGTCCTGAATCTTAAATGGGCGATCTCCCTGAGAAACTCAAATGAATGTCCTTTTTTTTGCAGGGGATATTCTTCCGGGTTACAGGCTCCAAGAAGCTCAATGTTGTCGGCGTGGATCTCAAAGCTTTGTCCCTTGCCAAGAGATTCTACCAGCTTTCCCTTTATCGAAACAGAACATCCTGTTGTAATATTTTTTAACACCTCTTCCGGAAATTTTTCAGCATCTGCAACCACCTGCATGTTATGTATCGTGGTTCCGTCATTTATAGCAATAAAGGCAAGCTGTTTATTCCCTCTTTTCGTCCTTACCCATCCTTTTAAAAGGACTTCATTGTTCAGTTTCACACCTGAAAACAACTCTTTAACTGTTGATCTGACCATTGATTCTTTCTTTCTTATATCCGGGTTAATCCCTTTTTAAATATTTAATCATACAAAAATAAGATTTTTAGCAGTGAAAAAGCACTACATCAGATATAAAGCGATTCTAATACTAACTTGCATCAAATTAACGTTTTTAATATGCTTTGCTTTCCAATGTGAAAGGAAACCCGTAATTTTACATTCGCAAATAAATTCAATCTTGAAATGAGTAAGGATAAAAAGTCAATTCTTGTAACGTGGGATTTTTCGAACGCTGCAGTCAATGCATTGAAACATGCGGCAAGAATAGGAAGAATAGTTGAAAATAATGTGATCCTGTTCCATGTTGTTCAGGAAGAGGCCCAATATGCAGAGGCTGAAAAAAAGTTACAGGAATCCTGTAAAAAATACAGCAGTGAACTCAACCATGAGATCATATATGTTTTGAAGAATGGTTCTATATTTGATGAGATCTCCGAATATGCTTCTGAAGAGGCGAACAAAGTGAACTTCGTGATCCTTGGAACACATGGAATGACGGGAAGCCAGAAATTATTTGGCAGCAAGGCCCTTCGTGTTATTACAGGTTCAACTGTCCCCTTCCTGGTGATTCAGAAGGAACCAGGGGAAAAAGAACGCTTCACAGATATTGTTTTCCCAATTGATTTCAAATCCGAGAATAAGGAGAAGTTACAATGGGCAATTTTTCTTGGAAAATACCTCAATTCCAGGGTGCATCTTTATAAGTCACCTGCGAGAGATAAATCTCTTCAGAAAAAGATTAATGTAAACCTTAATTTTGCCATCAGGTTTTTGATACAGAATAATATTGAATATGAAATTCACACTGCCAGTGAAGGAAAAAACTTCATGAAAGAAACCCTGGCATTCTCAAAGAGTATCAATGCTGACCTAATCCTAATAACCACCACAAAACATATGACACTCGTTGACCTGATCTTCAGTGCCAAGGAGCAGTACCTTATCGCTAACGAAGAGGGAATACCGGTAATGTGTGTAAATCCGCGGGCAAGCTT
>CAYSAH010000670.1:0-1926 GCA_964428945.1 uncultured Bacteroidaceae bacterium
AACTGATGAGAGTAAACCTATCGCCATATCAATCAGGAATATATTTCCCAGTTTATCATCCAGGAAACCTGATAATATACCAAGGTGCCCGGCACTTTGAAGCGCTGCAACCGCGGAAAGGATACCCAGGAAGAAGAATATTGTCGGCATTTCGACACTTTTCACTATCGTTATAACACTTAACCTGGTTCGGATACCTGTTGGCTTATTCTGGTGTAAAATCTCAGTTACCAACCAAATTACGGAGAGAGACAACAGCATTCCCTGGTAAGGAGGCAGGTGGAAAAGTGTTTTGAACACGGGTACGAACAATAAGCCGGCAACACCAAGGATCAGCATAAGAATTCTTTCCCCTTTGGTAGTAAGTATGAGCTCGTCCTTTTTTACTTCAGGCCTTTTCACTTCACCTTTAAGAGTGAAACTGAGGATGATAAGCGGCAGGATCATCGTGACCAAACTTGGAAGGAAAACTTTCAGTATAATATTTAAGGTAGTAACCTGGCCACCGATCCAGAGCATAATGGTTGTGACATCACCAATGGGAGACCATGCACCACCTGCATTTGCAGCAAGACCGACCATACTGGCAAAAAACCATTTGGTCTGTTTGTCATCGATAAGTTTTCTTAAAAGGGCGATCATAACGATCGTTGTTGTAAGGTTGTCAAGTGCAGCTGACATGAAGAAAGTTAGAAAACTTATGATCCATAGCAAATTAATCTTTTTAGTAGTGGCAATTCTGTCAGTTATTACCTTGAATCCGTCATGTTTATCGGTGATCTCAACGATAGTCATGGCTCCAAGCAGGAAGAAAAGTATCTCAGAGATCTCACCAAGATGGCTGATGATCTCATGGTGAACGATGAAATTGCGCATTTCTTCGATAAGACCTTCGCCATGGCCGGATTGCCCTGTTTCGCCAAGATTTGCTGCGAAGGAATTCCATGATTCACTTGAACCGGATGTGAATATATCGAATGCACCAAGAATGTAAAACACCCACATAAGTGACCCGATCATAAGTGCCGGTACTGCTTTGTCAACGCGAAGGGGATGCTCAAGTGCAATCGCGATATAACCCAGTACAAATACAACAACCATAACTATAAACATACCTTGTAATTTTTGGTGATTAATAAAGGCGCAAATTTAGGAATCATTATCCGAACAATGGTATTGATTCGAATAAATTTTTATGACATATAGCAGCTTTTGGAAGGGGCTGTATTCATATGGATGGTTGAGCTTTTCAGAGCTTTTCCTGCTGTGGATCATCCTCCTTCAAAATGGCGCTGTCCCCGGATTCCGTGTTATTATCCTTATTATTGGCTTTTGATTTTCTTTTCCCCAGAATGTCAGACACTTTATTGAATTCACTCCTGTAGAGCAAGCCAACTCCCTGGGTATATAATGAAGGACGGACAACCCGGTCATCATTAACCCTGTTAAATGCTTTTAAACTTATTTTATCGGTAACCCTGAATTCCAGGTCAAAATCACCAACGATATTTGAGGCTTCACCTCCTGCTGTTGTCACCTTGTCAGTTAGCACGTCCAGGTTGCCACTGAAAATGATCCTGTCATTGAGCATCTGTGTTGAAAGGGCGACTTCGACCTCATCGCTTGATATAGCATCTCCGGGGCGATAGTTTACGCCGATATCGAAGTCATTACTTATCTGTGAAAGCCAGTTGCTTAGCTGGTTGCTCAGCAATTCACTCGCTGTGACTCCGGCAACACCACTTGAATTCCCTCCGATCGGACTTGCTCCGTTTTCCGGGTTGCTTATGAAGTTATTTATTACCAGAAGAGATATGAACTGACGCATCAACTCCTCATCTGTTCCGATACTTGTCTCAAACAGTGACCGGGTTTCAGGTTCTGCTGTTGGCAGGTATATTTTGGGAGTGATAGCCGGATTGCTCA
>CAYSAH010000671.1:0-1909 GCA_964428945.1 uncultured Bacteroidaceae bacterium
AGCTTTGAAAATGTACAAACAGAATGAATATTCGTCTGGCAAAGATACGTACAAATATATACGGAATGAAGGCACAGTAACACACCCCGAATTTGTGCTTGCTGATGATTCTGGGCATCCGTACAGTAATTTGGAGCATTGGGATATTGCTTTGGGAGATCTTGATGGAGATGGTGATTATGATGTGCTGTACAATGATTATTACTCCGGGGGCGGCTTCAGGTATTTCAGCGTGGATGGGAACAGCATTGCAGAGAACGCGGAATTTCTGCCGGAGTTCAAAGGAGGCATTGTACTTCCTGCAGCCTACCGGGGACCCACTTTTGCTGATATTGATTACGATGGGGATCAGGATCTGATTACGGGCAATGATGAGATAATGCTTAAGGTGTATCTTTATAATGATACCGGGGAGCAATTAAAGTATACCCTCGATGAGGAACATGCAATTCCGACGCTCGATCCGCAATATTATGCAAGTCAATATCCCTATATGGTAGATATAGATAGTGACGGGGACCTGGATATCCTTCAGTTTGGTTTTTACAATGCAAATTTCATAGAGGAAATCCATTATACGCTCCTGGTGAACCAGGGGGAAAGCAGCTATGATGAAGTTGCGTTTGCTCTGGATGATTATGATGATTTTTCAGTGGCTCCTGCATTTGCGGATATAGACAATGATGGTGACCAGGATATGGTGGTTGTACACAGGGGGGAGGTCAGGTTCTTCAGGAACCAGGGAACAGAAGATTTTGATTTCCAGCAGGTACTTGATGGTGAAGACAATCCGTTCAGCATTTTTAACCTGTTCGAAGGTAACTTCAGCTATTATTCCGGGATTCTGTTCAGTGATATCGATGAAGACGGTGACTACGACGCAGTATTTTCTGAGTATTACGGAAGCATCATCTATTATGAAAATACGGGTACTCCTGAAAACGCAGTATTCGAGGACCGCACAGAAGGGGGACCATTCGAAGGGATAAATACAGGATATTACGGGAAGATAAACCTGGTCGATATCGATTCAGATGGCGATGATGATCTTTTTGTACATGAGGTGTATGGCATGATCACATACTTCTATGAGAACACAGGGGGATCAGGATCCGGTTCTGCTATTGAAGAGGATCTCGTTGATAAAATCATGGTTTATCCAAACCCTGCTAAGGATCACCTTCAGCTAATTTTACCTGTCAATCTTTCCATGGTATCTTATAAGATCCTTGAGCTTGACGGAAAAACGGTGGCTGGCGGAATACTTAAGGATCAGGATAGCTCAGGGCAATTGAGGCTGCAGCTCCCGTCGCTGTCTTCAGGAATGTATATTCTTAAGCTTACTGCAGGAGAAAGGGTATATGTGGAAAAGTTCATGGTGGAATAGAAGCTTTTAACTTATAATACTATTGATGTCCTTCCTTGGTATCTGTCTTTCCAGGCGCAGTTACATATATTGCTTTTCACTCTTCCAGCGCCATTTCATTTAAATGATATTGATCTTCCGGGGAGCTTGCGCACCATCCCAATGCTCAATCCTTCACACAACGCACGGACATTCCTATCCTGTTGTAGAAGAAATCACGGTAGATAGTACTATTTGCATAATAAAGACCGCGATCCGCTGCTGAATATGGTCCGTCATCCGTGCTGTTCCAGGCTCAATGTAAATAATCGACTGGCACTGGACCAGGTGATCATCCAGTTGAATGTCCTGGCCTCTGCATCTCTTGTGAGCTCTCAAGGTATATAAACATGAATCCTCAGAAACCTGGTTGTAAATGGCCCCATTGTCTTAGTATCCCTGATCTTTTTGTTGGCTTTTATTTAATGAAATACAACTTAGGAATGATTTATGGACACTTGAAAACGTCAGTAAAATTTCTTAATATTGATTAATTAAACAACA
>CAYSAH010000672.1:0-1901 GCA_964428945.1 uncultured Bacteroidaceae bacterium
TCCTTTAGTCCGCTGTCGATAAAGAAATGCAGCATTTTCAATTCGAATTTCGGATTATCCTTTATCCTTTTGGTGAAAAAATCAAAAACATCAGTATCAGGTATGCCAAGCCTGGAAGTATAGTATGCCGACTGAGCTTCCTCATTGATTGCCATCCTTATCCCTACTTTTATTTTATGGGAGAAGGGAAGTGCTTCAAGCCTGTCCAGCTCATGCTTGCTGTCGAGAATAATCACTGAATTGGTAAAGCCCTCATCCTGCAGGCCGACAATTCTCTTCAGGTAATCGTCAGTTTTATAGCCATTGTGCAATATGATCGTGGAATTGTCAATCAGGCCCTTTTTATACAGGTCAAGTATAAGGTCAATATCGTAGGATGAGGAAGTTTCAAGATTCACATCATGTTTTAAAGCCTCCTTGATCACATGGTAGAAGTGGTTACATTTTGTACAATAACAGAAAAAATATTTACCCTTATAGCCACTTGATTTTATTGCCCTGTTAAAGAGATTTCTTGCTTTTTTTATCTGGTCACCTATCTTGGGCAAGTAGATAAACCTGAAGGGCGTACCATACTTTTTTATAAGGTGTTTCAGGGCAACGCCATGAAATGTCAGGCTTCCATCCCGGAGGTCAAATCCTTCCTGGGGAAAATAGAAGCTCTGCTCGATAAGATTGAAGTAAGTATTTTTCATTAATTACAATTGATATTAATCTAATTTTCAAACTATTACACAAAATTTTTATTCTGTTTTTTTTAGAGTTGCTAAAGTAGATTTTTTTTTAATTTATCTGTATAATATTAACTAAAATAATTAATCTAATTTCACAGGGTCCGCAGGGACTAAATTTTTCATTGCGCGTTCGGTCATCGCAGTGATTGTCAGCGCCGGATTTACACCGGGATTTGCAGAGATTGCAGAGCCATCGCAAACATACATGTTCCGGTAACCGAAGACCCTGTGATTCTTATCAATAACCCCCTCCTTTTCATTTATTCCAATGACACATCCCCCAAGGATGTGAGCGGTTGTAGGAGTACCGGTAAGTGCTTCAGTTACCATAACGAAAGGTTTTCCATTGATTTCTTTGGCGGTGCGTTCTGCAAGCTCTTTGGAAAGCGACATAAAAGCTGAAGGGGCTTCTCCAGTTGTAATGCTTGATCTTAAGTTAACGAGTCCTTTCCTGAAACGAACCGTGCTATCAAGGTGTTGCATAAACAGCAGGATCATGGATTCCTTTGAGAAATCCCTGGTGAAATAGATCCTGAGCCAGGGCCATGGCTTTGTTATGAGATGCAGCAACAATTTTGCTATCCTGGCGAGCATGTTCCGGCCATGGGTAAGGGGAACACCCATCATCTTCCAGAAACCTGATCCGGAACCGTAGCGGACCGCTTCCAGGTGCGTATCCTCATCAGGTGGGAATATTGAGCCGATAGCGATCCCTCTTGAAAAGTCCTTCGTTTTATCCTTTGAATTCACAAGGACCAGGCTTTCGTTGTTTGTACGTATAAAATCCCCGACCCTGTCACTCAATCCCGGTAAATGCCTTTTTTTCATATTCAAAAGAAGCCTTACAGTTCCGAGCACTCCCCCCGCGAGGATCACAGAGGAACACTTCACTGATTTCCTGCGGGCAAAAAGGAATCCCGTTGAACTTCGGAAACGTATCTCGTATCCTTCCGAACCATCTTTCCGTCCATGGGGAATGATGGTCCTTACGCGCGATTCGGCAAGAACCTTAACCCCCTTCTTTCTTGCAAGGTAGAGGTAATTCCTGTCAAGTGTATTCTTTGCATTGTGCCTGCACCCTGTCATACAGGCCCCGCAAAACCTGCAACCTTCCCGCTCGGGGCCCTCTCCTCCGAAATAAGGATCGGGCACCTTCTTTTCAGGCTC
>CAYSAH010000673.1:0-1898 GCA_964428945.1 uncultured Bacteroidaceae bacterium
ATTATCACAAGCAGGATACTTTACCAAGCTTGGTGATTTAATTGGGGGTTGTCCAATTATGGTAGCTCCTTTTTCTACAAGAGAAGTAATTTTTTTAAGTAACTCGGGCGTCATTGTTTCAAAATTAGGCAATACCATTATTTCGTATGACGACGCACCAGGGAAAGCGATTTTTCCATCTTTCACATCTGCTCTTTCAATTAACATTTTCGGTGAACAGCCATCAAAGCCATAAGCCTTTTTGTCAGGAATTCTTGCATCCCCTATCAAGGCATCTTTTGGTGGTGTAAATACCATCGGTGCTCCTTCTGGTGTTAGGTAAAGTATGTCCGAAACGACTTGTCCTTGTTGCATCATATGAGAACAGCTACTGATATACTTGTGGTATGCACCTACCATTGGCCACCATGTTTGTCCCCTGTCCCAATTTATTCCGTGGCCTCCCATGGTCATACCAGGCCGATATTCCTCACCCAAAGCTTTGTGTGCAAAAGTGTGGTATATGAATCTGTTTACACCAAGAGCTAATGCCCAGTTACTCTGATCTTTCATAGACCAAGGGTACTGTCGCCATTTGCTTCCTCCCGCCGTAAAAGCTTCTGCTCCTACAATAGGTTGGCCTGTAATATGAGAAATCGAAGTAGCTTCGAAAAGCGTATAAGAACTATTAAAGCCAAATCCCTTACTCCAAAATTCAGCCATGATGACATCTGCCACTGCACCTAAATCCAAATCTCCGGCAGGATTCATGTCATAAGGTTCAATCGTGAGTTCCAAATCATTTTTATGAGCATAATCTTTTGCATATTCTGCATGATTCTCCAAAAGCAATTCCTTGCATGTTTGACGCAGATCCCATAAAAAACGTTCGGCAATTTCGACACTGCCTACTGCACGCCCGGTATAAGTTAAATAGTATGGAGTCATATCGTAGCCTCGTCTTGCCTTAAACTCCTCTGCGAAACCTTCTGTCCAGTTCTGAGAGCTACTTTCCCAGCTATCCATATGGAACCCTGTCCAGCCAACATTTTTTTTTCTGGGCGAGGTCTTCTCCAACAATACATCCGTATAGTTTTTCAGGTGATTTTCAAAGGCCTTTTGATTAAGTTTATCAGATTCAAGTCCATATCCGCCGTCCGGTGCCGGTCTGGTAGTTGCTCCGGTTGATCTGATTACCATCCTTACTATAGTCCAATTCCCTTTCGGAGCATTCCATACCAAATGTCCGTTGTCTTGTAAATATTTTGATACTTCAATTATATTCTCTTGTTTTAGGACTTTATCATTTTCCGGTTCATCATAATTTGCCAATGCCGGATAATATGCTTGTCCAGTTGGATGAGAAGTATATGGGTATCTTATGTAAAGTGCTTTATTCTCTATACCATTAACAACAGGTTTCGCATTAGCCGGAATAGCAAAAACAGCGAGGTCTTCATAATAAGGATCTATAATATGCCCCCATGGTCTTGGGAAATAGTCAGGAATTGGGAGTTTTATATCTATCCTTTCACCTCCTGTAATTTCTGTTTCACTGTATAAAAGGTGTTTCATTGACTCTTCAGGCTTTACCCATGGACCTCCGCTACCGCACCATCCGGGGCCTGCTCCCAGACGTATTTTAATTCCAAGCCGTTCAGCTTCCCGAACGGCATGTACAAACAACCCCTGCCACTCTTCACTCATAAATTTGACGGGGCCACGGGGAACGTTATCATAAACCTCAAGGAATATTAAATTGCTAATACCCGCCTCCTTCATGGACTCAAGGTCATTGGTCATTTCTACATGGCTTACATTCCCATCCATAAAATACCAGTAAACACCCGGTTTTGAAGAATCCGGTGGATTCAGAAAGGCGTGCTTTAAGCTATCTTTTGATTGAGGAGAAGTATAGC
>CAYSAH010000674.1:0-1896 GCA_964428945.1 uncultured Bacteroidaceae bacterium
CCGGTAAAAAGCGGTGATACGCTTCTGATCATTGAGTCGATGAAAATGGAAAACAGGATCACAGCGCCCAGGGATGCGGTGATTGAAAATATTAATGTCAGTATTGACGAGCTTGTTGAACTTAACAAATTATTAATCACAATAAAATAGATATGTAATGGATCCTCTTTTGAGAAAAGAACATGAAGAATTCAGGGAACGGGTAAGGGCGTTTGCAGAAAAGCATATCAAGCCGCTTGCGGCAGAGATCGAAGATAAAGCCCTATTTTCAGTTGAGCTTACGGAAAAGATGTTCGATGAGGGTTTTCTTCGGATCCTTACTCCGGAAAACTACGGGGGAATTGGATTGGATACACTTTCCTACATAATTGCTGTTGAAGAGATCGCCCGGATCGACGGATCGCAGGCAGCAACAGTAGCAGCGCACAATTCACTCGGGCTGGCACCGATAATGGCATATGGTACTGAAGAACAAAAGAAAATTTTCCTTCCGATGCTTACCACAGGAAAAAAACTGTGGGCCTTCGGACTTACAGAACCGAATGCAGGTTCCGATTCAAATAACACCGAAACCACCGCTATTCTGGAAGGTGGAAAATGGAATATTAACGGTAAAAAGATTTATATCACGAACGCTGCTTCCGAAATGTCGGGAGGAGTTACCGTTCAGGCCGTCACAGGTGAAAAGGGAAATGGTTTAAAGGAGCTTTCCGTAATACTTGTTCCAAGGGATACCCCCGGGTACAGCTGTGAAGTCATCAATTCAAAAATGATGTGGCGCGGTGCTGATACCGGACGGATCTTCTTTGACAATGTGAAGGTTCCTGAAGAGTATATTCTGGGTGAACGGGGAAAGGGATCAAAGATAATGCTTGCAACGCTTGATGGCGGAAGATTATCAATAGCCGCCATGGGACTCGGACTGGCACAGGGTGCCTTTGAAATGGCCATGGAATATTCAGCAAACCGGGTCCAGTTTGGAAAACCCATCCGCAGCTTCCAGGTCAATTCATTTAAGCTGGCCGATATGGCAATGAAGCTCGAGCTTGCAAGAAACCTCTTATACAAGGCCTGCTGGCTAAAGGACAATAAGCAGCCTTTTGCAAAGGAAGCAGCCATGGCCAAGCTATATACTTCTGAAATTGCACGGGAAATTGCAAATGAGTCACTGCAGATACACGGAGCTCACGGCCTGATGAAATCGAACCCCATAGAAAGATTTTACAGGGACCAGCGCATCCTTGAAATAGGCGAAGGAACTTCTGAAATATTAAGGCTTGTAATCTCAAGACACATCGGAATAAGATAAAACCCCACCCATGGAATCACTTGAAACCAGGAAAAAGGACCATATTGAACTTGCATTCAGATCGCAAACCGGGATGGCAGAAATTGATAGCCGGTTTCACTATGAACCCATGCTGTCGGCCCATCCGAAAGGAGGACTGAAACCATTCACCTTTCTTGGAAAAGAGCACAAGGTTCCGATGTGGGTAAGCAGTATGACCGGGGGAACGAAGCTTGCAGGCACTATAAACAGGAACCTTGCGAGAGCCTGTAATGAATACGGAATGGGAATGGGCCTCGGATCATGCAGGATCATTTTAACAGATGAATCTTATTTTGACGATTTCAATATGCGCCCGATCATAGGAAAGGATCTTCCGCTGTGGGCAAATCTCGGCATTGCACAAATAGAGGAACTCCTGGATGAAGGGAAAGTTATCCTTGCAAGGAAACTTGTTGAAAAACTGGATGCTGACGGACTCATCATCCATGTTAATCCCATGCAGGAATGGTTCCAGCCCGAGGGAGACATATTAAAATACAGCCCTGTTGAAACCATTAAGCGCTTTTTAGATTCTTTCAATTATCCGGTAATCGTTAAGGAAGTCG
>CAYSAH010000675.1:0-1890 GCA_964428945.1 uncultured Bacteroidaceae bacterium
GATTATTAAGGCTCAATTCAACTGTATAGTTGCTCAGGGAAGTTATTGCAAACATTTCATTCAAATACGAATAATGTCAGACTGGATCTATCCTGTTGTTCCCCAGGTATTTATATTTTGAAGTTCTACCGGGGAGAACATCCGGGGCTTGTTAAAATAATTAACATACGATGCAGGCAGCATTTTAAATAGTATTAATAGAATAATTTTTACGAATATTGGAATTAGTTTCAGTTTGCCATTTATGCCAAAGCCAAAGTTGAAAATATCCCTTATGGCCATCCTGGCCTGCCTGCTTTGGTCTTCAGCTTTCGTTGGCATAAAGATCGGACTTCCTTATACTTCACCACTTCAATTTGCAGGTATTCGTTTCTTTATTGCCGGGATACTTGTACTGCCTGTGGCAATTTATTACAATCCAAATTACCTTGCTGTTTTCCGGGCCAATATAAAATTTCTTCTCTATCTTGGATTGTTACAGACCTTCCTTCAGTACGCACTTTTCTACACAGGTATCGATAAAGTGCCCGGGGCCCTGGGAGCCATAGTTATAGGTTCCGGACCTCTTTTTGTTGCTGTAGTTGCACATTTTTTTATGCCGGGTGACCAGATTACAATTAAAAAGGCTTTAATTATACTTCTCGGCTTTTCAGGTATTGTCCTGGTAAGCATGGGGAGGACCAATGGATCTGTTGATACGCTGAGGCTTGTGGGTATTATGATTTTAGTCGGTAACAATATTGTTTCGGGTTTTACCAATGTTATCATTGCCATGGAGAAAAAGAAAATTCCACCTTTGGTTGTAAGTTCCACTTCAATGATCTTTGGTGGAATGTTGTTGTTCGTTTTTTCTATCCCTGTGGAGGGTCTTGATATTTCTCCCAAACCTTTGCCTTATTACCTCTCCCTTGGATGGCTGAGCCTGCTTTCGGCAGTTGCAATCTCTCTCTGGGTAATATTATTGAAAAAACCTGAGGTCGTGGTTTCTGAACTTAATATGTGGAAATTCCTGATACCTGTCGCCGGAGCAATACTTGCCTGGCTTATTCTGCCTGGAGAATCTCCTGATTGGTTGTCGATTAGCGGAATGATCATAACTGCTGTCGCATTAATATTTATAAGCCGTATAAATTCTTCCGGACTTCTGAAATTAACGGAAAAACAATAAGTTTGCTTTATCTGCATTTGCTATATTTATAGTCGTAAATGATCAGGTTTTTTAAAATAGGAATTCTGTTACCCGTTCTTTTGGGTATTACCTGTTACAGCGTAACCGGGCAAATTCGTGCACAGAGGGGAGTACTTGATCTGAGGGATTATGATTTCAGGAAAGAGGGCGTAGTGAAGGTCAAGGGGGAGTGGCGCTTCTACTGGGAGCAGCTTATTGATCCCATAACATTTAACGACACCCTTGGCAAATTGATCGAGGTTCCTTCAGCGTGGACACACCTCCAGGGAACCTTTCCAGATATAGAAGCAAAAGGCTTTGGTTCCTATCACCTTAAGATTCTTGTTCCGGATAACATTGAAAGCCTTGCATTCCGTTTTACAGAGGTTTTTTCGGCATCGGGTTATTATATAAATGGTAAAAATATAGGTTTTAACGGCTTCCCGGGCGCAAATAAATTCCAGAGCGTATTTGGTTATACTCCTACACTGCATATTTTCCCTGTAAAGGACACGATACTTGAGCTGGTTATTCATGTATCAAATTTTGAACATCGATCCGGGGGTATACGGGGTTCTTTTGAAATTGGAACTCCCATGCAGATCATGTCCGCCCGTGCAGACAGACAAACCAGGGATTTTTTCCTTGTCGGGGCATTCCTGATCATTGGAATCTATTTTATGGGTCTTTTCCTGATGCGTTCAGAATTGTATAAGTTATTC
>CAYSAH010000676.1:0-1876 GCA_964428945.1 uncultured Bacteroidaceae bacterium
TTATTCCTTTTAACGACCATATTGTCTTCAGGACAATTCGTGCAGTCGGCCTTGATCGATGTGGGTTCCTCGACGGTATCCGGCGGTGCATATTTCAGACCTTCCGTCATGGCAGGATATTGCCATGATGATTTTTTTGCAAGTACAGGGCTGCAGTTTACTTTTTCAGAAGTCGACAGGAAGGCCCTTTCGGGGTGGATGCTTTCCGGGGGCAGATACTTTTACCTAAAGGATCTTACTTTTGCCGGGAGCTTCTTTTTCCTTCATAATCCTTATTCAGAACTTACCGGGGAAAGCAATTTAGGGCTACTTTTTTCGCATTTCAGGAAGCACCTGGACATTTATTTTGGCTATCACTTGAGGGTTTATTCACTTAATGCTGGTAGTCCTTCATATGGTGGGATGAATCCCGGATCAGACCTTAGGATATGGGAATACCGCAACTTTATTTACCGTGGAACTGTCAGGTTGAAGGATACGGATTCTGATTGGAATATCTATTTCTCGCTTACCAATTTTGATAATTTTCTGCTGCAGCAGGAGACAAACCCAATGGTGAATGCCGGAGGGATTCTAAGTCTTAATGAGACCATCAGGCTATTTGGAGAATTTTGGTACCAGGGCGCCGGTATGCTGAACCTGAGTGCAAATTATTATGGATATTATTTCAAAACAGGAGTAAGATGGCAAATAGGACATTGATCATAACGATGGCGATCTGCCTGCTTTCATCCTGTAGTTACAACCTGGATCCTACAGGGGTGGTCTATGCTCCTGTTCCTGTTAATGAGCGCTTTGAATTGTCCAGGGAATGGAGTGAGATAAACCCTGCAAGAGAAATCAGCATACCTGGTGATGCTTATTATGTATCTATTGCCGGAGATGCCCATGTCGGAGGTACGGATAACCTTAATTTGTTTATTAACAGTGCCGTTGAAGGCGGGGCTGCAATGATCGCGATAGCAGGAGATGCTTCAAGCGGAAGAGAGGATGATTTTAATGTCCTGGCATCTGAACTGGAAGGCGCCGGTGAGCTTCCTGTCTGCCTGGTCCCCGGAAATCATGATCTTTATTTTGGTGGTTGGGAGAGTTTTTACAGGCATTTCGGAGCTTTCAATTATACCTTCAGGGTCATTACTGATGAGGCCTCTGATCTGTATATTTTTCTCGACACTGGAGGAGGTACCCTGGGACAGGACCAATTAGAATGGCTTAAGAAAGTCCTTGAGGAACAACGCGGTCAGTGCAGGCATGCAGTTGTTGTTACCCACGTAAATTTCTTTCGCAACCGCTTCACCGGATCAACCAATATACTGAATGAGGAAATACTGTTGCTGCTGGATCTTTTCGCAAGGTACCGGATCGAATATGTGATCCAGGGGCACGATCACAAGCGTTATGAAGAGATTTTTGGTAGCTGCACCTACATCACCCTCGATGCCCTCCTGGATGGATATAAATATGCCTCCTGGCTGGAGCTAGCTATTGATGGTGATGATATTTTGTACAATTTTGTCGAAATTTGACCAATTAATTTTTGTACCCGGAATACTGTCCCTGCAAATGAAACATTCTTACCCCTGGTTTCATACTGATTCCTGCGAAACAGAACCATTATTCAAAATTTAAACTGTCTGTTTCCTTAAGCGCCATTAAGGAACCATTGCATTTCTGGCATTTGTTCAGGACTTGCCGTTGACTTCCTTACAAGCTAGAGCCTCCGGTGAACTGCTGTAATGTGATTTGTGATCCAATGTTTTACAACAATTTAATTAACCCGATCATAGCTCCGACGGTAATCAGAAACAAGACATAAAACGAAAGAAAACAAGAATTTATATTGGCATTCGGGGTACTATATTGATCATATTCCAAT
>CAYSAH010000677.1:0-1866 GCA_964428945.1 uncultured Bacteroidaceae bacterium
GTGGCATTAATGTATTTTGAGGTGTTGATAGATGCATAGGCATTATTTGCAGAAAGATCCGGTGCAGTGCCTCCTGTTTTATGGCATAACACACAGTTTGCAGTGAAAGCCGGCAGCACCTGAGTGGCAAAACTGATCACCTTGGTGGAATCCGTCGGATCATCCGGTCCGGCATCTTCCGGAGCCACAAAATCATAGATGCAGCCATTCCATCCGAACATCATGAACAGTGCAAAAAATCCGAATAATATCTTTTTCATTGAAAGAATTTTAGTGATACAAAAATAACAGAACTTAAATTCTACTGTCAAAATTCAGTGATTTATGCATTTCAAAAAAAAGACTTCCGGTTCAAGAAGTCTTTTTTTACCTTGTCGTTCATTTAGTTAAGCACAGCAATTGAATTGGTCAGGAGTGCCTTGGAATAATCAAAGTTGTGGATTCCCATGCTGAAATCACGCAGAGCCATCTGGAAGTTGATAATCGCGCCCATCTGAGCATTGGTAAGGGTGACCTTTGGCAAGGCGGCATTCTGGTCTTTCATTGCCTGGGTCCAGCTGGATGATGGACTTGGATTCTGGAAAGTACCAGCATTGTTGGTCAAACCTTCCGGGTTGTTCACGGGATCATAAATATTGAGGTAACCATCCCATTTCCCGGAAGTCTGGCCTGCCCAGAGATTATGTTCTGGATCCGGATTCCTGTTCAGAATCTCTATCCCGTTAACCTTGAGTTTTCCGGCAAGGGTTTCAATGAGTAGTTTGATTTCTGCCCTCGGATTGGTCCAGTATTTGGCGCTTGATGCGGTTACAGTTCCGGCACCGTGGCAATCGGTGGTATTACAGCCTGCGAAATTTCCCTTGGCATTGAAACTGTGTCCTCCGGCCATTCCGCCTGAAACGGTAGTAGGGGTGGCCATATGACAATCCTTGCAGGAAGCTTTCGCCGTATGTACCATATTGGCATATCCCATGCTACCCTTGAACTCCACACCGCCCATTCCGGCAAATACGGCACCTGCAGTACCGTAATGCGTATGTGTACGGTAACCCGGTTTCAGTTTGATGGCGGCGTTTGCCATCGTGGCATCGTAAAATACCGCTGTCGGGTTGTTAACCAATGCGACATAGTCCAATACGTTCCTGTCTCCATTGGAATTTGTCAAAGGACGTGGTTGATGACACCTCACACAAAGGTTACTGCTGCCGCCGTCGGCTTTGAGATCAATGGTTTTGGTACCGCCCCACATGGTCATAGGAACGGGGGCAACGGTGGTCAGGGGAGCAAAATCGCCCAGTGCATACGTGGTATGCAGATTCTTATGGCAGGTGAAGCAATCAATGGCGCCATATGATGTTGCCTGAGTTGCGGAATAGGGGTCTGAATACTGCTTGGTAGAAGTGTTCAGAACAAAAGCAGATGGAATATTGTTGGCAATAACATACTTGAATCCTTCACTTTCATGACAGGGAGCACAACCAGGTCTGCCTGCTTCTTCTTCTGCCAGCTCTTCCTCACTGTGTTTCGAGAACTTGTACTGGCCTGAAATTGGCCCCACAATCGTATTGTTGTGACATATCTTGCAACTTTCATTGCCGTTCTGACCATTCTGGCCGGCTGGTCCGGCAGGTCCGACTTCACCCTGAAGACCCATAGGGCCTTCCTTGACACAGGAAGCAATGAAAAACAACAAAGTTACCAGCAATGCGGAAATCTTAAACAAATTCTTTGAGTTCATAATTTATGACAGTTAAGTTTTATCAATAATAGATTCAAATCAGATAATTCAACGAGGCTAAAGTAGCACTTTAAACCGAAGACAATTTTCATCTGCTATGATATATACAAACATTAACATAGCTTAAT
>CAYSAH010000678.1:0-1865 GCA_964428945.1 uncultured Bacteroidaceae bacterium
TTGCATGCAAAAAAATGGGAAATACCCTGCGTGTCCATACCCATGCCGGGGGGACCTATGCCTACAGCGTAAACGATCCGCGGGTCGCAGAGATGGCCGATCAGCTTGGACTCATGTTGATATGGCCAACGAGCTCCTGGATACGCGAGGGAGAATGGGGCGGCATTGATTTTGAAGGTTATCCGAAATATATCAAACAGGTATTCAATCATCCGAGCATCGTTATCTGGGAAGGAGCAAACCACCCTAACAGGTTCGGCGACAAAGACCTGGAATATTCGAACCGGTTCATCACCCGGATGTATAAAACCATATACAATGCCGATTCAAGCAGATTGATCTCGCCAACTTCTTTCAACATTCATTTTGCATACAGAAATGATGAAGGAACCATCGACAAGGACGGTAATCCTATTATTCCGTGCAAAGAATGGACAGCTCCCCTGATAGTAAGGGGAAACCAGGATGCCTTAACAGGATATGGAGCGGAATGGCAAAACATAAGAAACTGGCCGGATCCATACAGAAGATCTTTCCTCGAAAGCAAGGAACGGGCATATTTTAATTTTGAACATGAAGAGTCGATCGGAATGCAGAATTTTGCTCTTGCCAAAGGCAAACCATGGTATGAAATGCCTTCTTATGAAAATAACTATGACGTTGGAAGCATTGGTCGGGAATTTGACTTCAGTGAATGGCGGACAAGCCAGGCATGGCAGGCATTCAGTGCATGGGAATCAATGAAATGGCAACGCTTACATGATATAGACGGATTCAGCTGGTGTTGCCTTCACGGTGGTCCCAACAGCGGAACATACAGGAAACCTCTTATTGACGAGCTCGGTCACGCCAAACTCGCATATTATATAAACAAGATGGCCCTGCAGGATTTGGTAGCAGTAAGCAACAATACTGATATCGTATATTCAAAAAAAGATGAAATCAGCCCTGTAATTCTTAATGTAGGTGATCAACAAACCGTACGCCTGAAAATCCTGATCAAAACCATAAATGGGAAAATTGTTGATACACATGAATTCAATAATGTAATCCTTGAAAAGGGTCGTACAGTAAAAACCCTTCCATCTTTCAAACCTGAATTTGAGGAGGAAGGACTTTATGTTATAGAGTATTATGTGCTGAGATCTTAGAAAACCAATGATCCCAATGTTCATTCAAAGTCCGCTTTCAGGAAACACAAGAAGGGAGTCGCTCTCTAATTACATGTTTTCAACTAACCCATACCCAAATTTAACTGGCTCATTGTACGGTTTCTAAAGCATATTTCTATCCTACCCGAAAGAATTGCTTAACAGCCCGTTAACAGAAGGGTTATCACTGTAACGAAGTAAAATTGCTCTGCGGGATATAATAGAAGTAAGCTTTTTACTGCTTCACAAATTTAGAGATATGAACTTCATCTTCAGATTCGATTTTCAGGTAATAATATCCTGGGCTCAATACAGCTGTTGATATGCTGAATTCGCCCTTTCTCTGAATGTCTGAAACAATTCCGTTTGATATATTTTTTCCTTCAATGCTTATAATTTTATAATTCAGATCTCCTTCAGTACTGTTTTCAATATTTACATGTATCTCATCAACAACAGGATTAGGATAGATTGAAAGCTCTTTGAAAATATCTGATGATATTTTATCAACCGGGCCACTCAGATTGCCATTATATCCCTCTCCAGGTCCCCCCATATTCTCATAATAGGAGATTCCCATTTCGTACCCGAAAACAAGCATATCATCATCACCGTCTTTATCAAGATCTATTAGAATGGCTCTTGGACTATAACCCAACTCGAGGTTTTTAAATGGTCCATTATCTGTTTTATCCTCAAAATATGGAAACTCAC
>CAYSAH010000679.1:0-1850 GCA_964428945.1 uncultured Bacteroidaceae bacterium
TTTTTGTGATTACTACAGTATAGTTAATCACAATATTTATAATGCAAAACCTAATTTAAAAATGATGCTTTTGAACACAGTGTCCGCTGGACATTAATTTCAAGCATAGAGTAGGGATTAATCTTTTAGACCATTTATTCTATTCTATTGCATTAATGGGAAGGAACACTTTAAATTTTTTGTACTACTTTTTGTACTACTAATGAAAAAGCCTAGTAAATGCTTGATTTACTAGGCCTTTTAACTTTGATGGTCGGGGTGAGAAGCATCGAATTCCACAAATCTGCCAAAGCGCTGATATTTCTGATATAACCTTGAGTAGATCCCGGCTCTTTGCGGATCGGGATGGTATTCGGTTTCAAACCCACCGCCCATGGCCTCCTGGGCAGCCGGGAGGTTCTTGTGCACACCTGCAACCACTGCAGCTGCCATGGCAGAGCCAAGGGCACATGCCTGACAGACCCGGCTACGATGGTAAAAATGCACCTGACCTGGCAATAAGAAAAGGCGATTACAAGCTTTTAATGGATTTTGACGGTTCAAATATTCAGCTTTATGATATTCGTAAGGATGAGGAAGAAACAACAAACCTGCTAAGAAAAAAGCCTGAAATTGCATCTGAATTAAAGAAGGAATTAGCAGACTGGTATGAGAATTATCCCCACAATGTAAGGTTTGAAAAGATAATTTACTAAGTTGAGAATAGTAGGATTTTTTATGTTCTAAAGCGGAATCCTGACCTTTCAAGGTGCCTGGACCACCTCCAATCATTGCCTGCCCTCAAGCATCGCAGCAATTCTGACTCTTTCCTGAATTATTCCTTACATTAGGCTCAAATTTAGTTGATCATGAAAATTGGAATTCTCAGAGAAACAAAAAGTCCACCCGATAAAAGAGTGCCGCTCACACCCGTGCATTGCAGGCAACTGAAAGGTAAATTTCCCCAGTTGGACCTAGTTGTGCAGCCCTCAACATTTCGTTGCTTTACAGGCGGTGAATATGCCGGGCAAGGGATCAAGCAGCAGGAAGATCTCCAGGATTGCGATGTTCTGTTGGGCGTAAAAGAAGTAGATATTTCGGCATTGATACCTGGCAAATCTTACATGTTTTTTTCTCATACTGCCAAGGAACAAGCTTACAACAGGGGCTTGTTGAAAGCGATCATTGAAAAGGGAATTACACTCATCGACTACGAATACCTTACACGTGAGGATAGAACACGTGTTGTTGCTTTCGGTCGCTGGGCCGGCATCGTTGGCAGTTATAACGGGCTGAAAGCATACGGCGAGCGTGAAGGCTTATATCAACTTGAACCTGCCTGGAAATTGTCTGGTCTTGAAGAAATGAAGAACAGGGTAAAGGGGCTTGATCTTCGTTCTGCAAGGATCATCATTACCGGGGGAGGCAGAGTTGCTCATGGGTGTGTTGAAATTTTAAATGCTGCAGGGTTCCGGGAAATAGGTGCACTTGAATACCTTAAAGGAAAAAGCAAGGGTACTGTATACTGCAGGCTCGATCCATGGCATTACACGAGACACAGGTATGGAAAAGAATTTGAATTCTCACATTTTGTTGAAAATCCTGCTGAATACGAGAATGCTTTTATCCCTTATGCACTTCTTTCAGATATGTATATTTCCTGTCATTTCTGGGACCCGGATTCTCCTGTCCTGCTGGGAGAAGATGACCTCCTCCATCCTAAAATGCACCTGAAAGTTATTGCTGACATCAGCTGTGATATAGACGGACCGATCGCATCGACGATCCGGGCCTCAAGCATTGCCGACCCGCTTTATGGTTACAACCCCCTCACCGCATCTGAAACAAAGGACTATTTTGCTGATGGAATT
>CAYSAH010000680.1:0-1841 GCA_964428945.1 uncultured Bacteroidaceae bacterium
CGTGTTGAACTTACTGACCTGGATTCGGCGGATTCCTATATATTTGAAGCTACGCTTTCCCCCCGCTCTTCGATTGATGGCCAGACCTTGAAAGATGTCAGATTCCGAGATCGCTTTGGTTTCACGGCCCTTGCCATATGGCGTTATGGAGATGTGATTACAGAAAGATTGCGCGATATTCCGCTGCGTTTTGGCGATAGTCTCCTCCTGCAGGGTCCCCCTGGACGTGTTTCGGCGCTTAGTGAAGGTGATGAGTTTTTGGTCTTGAAGCAGGTCGATATTGAGGAAAACAGGCTCACTCATAAAGGGCCATTGGCAGCCGGCATAATGTTTTTAGTGATTGGTTTAGCAATTTTTTCTAACCTAGGTATCGCCATCAGTATGGTGATGGGTGCGGTTTTGATGGTTTTAACCGGATGCCTGACAATGGATGATGCGTATAAAAGTATTGATTGGCGCACTGTCTTCCTGGTTGGTGGGATGCTCACTTTAGGTGTTGCGATGGAGAACAGCGGCACTGCACAATACCTTGCTGACCTTCTAGTGAGGACAATTGGCAATCGGGGTCCTTTAGCTGTACTGGCTGGTATCTATTTTCTTTCCGCTCTTATTACCCAACCGATGTCCAACGCGGCTACGGTGGTTTTAATGGTGCCCATTGCTGTAGAAATTGCGATCGGGATGAATGTAAATATTCTTACGTTCGTCATGGCTGTGGTAATTGGCGCCGCGACCAGTTTTATTACCCCTGTAGGGCATAAGGCAAATGTGCTGGTCTTCGGCCCGGGTGGTTACAAATTTTTTGACTATACCCGTGTGGGCACCCTACTAACAATAATATTATTTGTAGTCTCAATGATTTTTTTGCCGATCTTTTGGCCATTGTAATTTAATGCTAAAGACTAAATACGAAAATTTTCTGGATCATCATGGTGAAATTCTAAAAAAGTTGTGTATACAATGCAAATAAATTATAGTAGGATCGTCCAATATCTAATTTTTTTCCCAGTTGTGTTTAATGTTATTCAACCCGTCCCGCCACTTTAATTGTCATTCCACCTTGTGGTTTATTGTGCTTGAAAGGAGTACATATTATGAAGGCAAATAATGACCCCGGTTTGGTAAAAAAAACTTGGCGCCAGGTAGTAGCTGAGTATCAAAAGCCAGACCTGCGTAAAAGTATCTGGCAATTAGGAAATTCCCTGGTCCTATATATTCTATTATGGGTATTGATGGTTCTAAGTTTGAATATCTCTTTCTGGCTGACATTACTCTTAGCTATCATCGCAGCAGGAATGTATGTCAGATTGTTTATCATATTTCATGATTGTGGGCATGGTTCGTTTTTTAAATCGTCAAAGGCTAATCATTGGGTAGGGTCCATACTTGGCGTATTCGTTTTTACCCCATATTTTTTTTGGCGGCAAAGTCACGCAATCCATCACGCTACCGCAGGAAATCTGGATAAGCGGGGAGTAGGTGATGTTTGGACCATGACGGTTAAGGAATACTTAAATGCTTCCAAATGGAAGCGGTTTGTGTACCGTGCCTATCGAAACCCGGTAATTATGTTTGGGATCGCCCCAGTATTCTTGTTCTTGATTGCTCAGCGTATCCCCACCAATAATTCCTCTTACCGCAAACGCGAACGTAACAGCATCCACTGGACCAATCTCGGGCTAGTTGTATTTGGCACAATACTCAGTTTGATCATTGGCTTTAAGAACTTTTTGTTGATTCAGATTCCAGTCATGTGGATCGCTTCCTCTGCTGGAGTCTGGTTGTTCTACGTCCAGCATCAATTTGAGGGAGTCTATTGGGAACGAGCCAAAGAGTGGAAT
>CAYSAH010000681.1:0-1834 GCA_964428945.1 uncultured Bacteroidaceae bacterium
AACAAATTAAAAATGAAAACAAATCGAAAACAATCTGAATTGGACAGCCTGGAAGTATACAGGCTGGCCTTGAGAAATGTGGAAACCCAGCCGGAGATCGCACTGCAGATGACTGAAATAGGTTATACAGCTGAAGTCCTGGAAAAGGGAAGAAAACTCTATGAAAAATCCCTTGAAGCCTGTAAGCGCTGCAAGGCGGAAAAAGGGAAGAAATCTGCTGCCTTTAAAGCCTTCACAAACAAATGGGAGAAACTGCTTGAACTGTTTATCACGCATCGGAACAAAGCAAGGGTGGTTTTCCGAAAGGATGAAGAGGCAAGTGTAAAGCTGAGATTACTGAACAGCTTACCGGACAGGTATATCAAACTGATAGATGAGGTGCAACACTTTTATGATGAGATAGAAGCAAATGAGCTCCTCAAAGAACAGTTATCCAGGCTGAATGTACCTGCGGAGGAGATCAGTGAGGGCTTCAGGCTCCTTAATGAGGTGAAGGTCTTGCGTGCTGACTTCGTCAGTGACCGGGGCTCTGCACAAACTGCCACCAAGTATAAGAAGGCCGCCATGAAGGAAACGGATGAATGGATGTTCGATTTCTTTGCAGTGGCGAAGATCGCTTTTAAGAATGACATCCAGCGATTGGAGTCGCTCGGAAAGTCGGTCAGAAGTTAAATCCCTGTTTTAAAAATCCGCCGGACCCCGAAAGGGGCGAGGCGGATCTTTTAGGTATGATTACTTCCCGATACAGAAATTGAAATAGAACACTATATCATATAGTTATAATAAATTTGGTTTCGATCGTTGACAGATCATTTGCAGGATTTGGAAATTCGATTATTAAAACAGGAGAGGAGTCCGTAATAGTAATATGTACCCACTAATCTTAGTACAAGAAACCGAACAGCCATAATGGTATTCTATTCCCATAGCCATGTTCAATATTGTCTGAGACAATAAAAGCATTGTCAACTCCTTCGATTTGAGATCTATCCTTATTCCTGCCTCCAACTTCAATAGTATATTTATCATTTACAATAAAATCAGCTTTTTTTGATGAAGTCAGGTTCTCTGAAAAACCAACCTGGTTATAAAAAAATGTTTCCCTCAAAGTTCCTGTATTGCTATTCTCAGATGCGAATGCAAACATAAGGTTTGGATGATGCAGATATATTTTCTCAGGTTTCTGCAAAATACTGACACCCTTGCTGTCTGATTGTAATAGTTGTATGATCTTTGCCCGTTCCAGGTAATATAAATACGTTTTTATAGAATTTCTTGAAGCACCAATCTTTTCACTAAGCTTTACAATGTTTGGTTTGAAGGGTGTTGAGCTTGAAATTATATACAGTAGTTGCTTCATTTTTTCAATACTGTGAAGTGATACTTCAAATGACTGAGGAATATCAATTTCCATAACTACATTAATGATCTCTTCTATCTTTTTATAATAGCTTGCTTCATTCTCAAGGAAGAATGGGTAATAGCCTATTCGGATGTAATCATTATAGAGAGCAATGGGCTTTATATGTCTGCCAATTTCAGCACTTAATTCCTGGTGATCAGATAAAACTTTCTGAAAAGGGATAGATTCAAATGAATTACCCGTTTTAATATTTATATATTCTCTTAGTGAGAATCCGGGCATATCATAAAAAACGGCCCTCCTGCTTAAATCTGCTTTTTTATGATCAATATGAAGAATTGAAGAACCAGTAAATATTACTTTAAGGTTTTTATGGGTATCATAGATGTTCTTAATTTCAATTGACCAATTAGAATAGCGGTGAACCTCGTCTAAAACCAGATACTCTCCACCTAACTTTACAAATTCATC
>CAYSAH010000682.1:0-1833 GCA_964428945.1 uncultured Bacteroidaceae bacterium
GCCACAGATCAAGGGAGCTGAACACAACATCATGTATAACGAAAGGAGTCTTAATTATGCAAGGGGAGCGCTTTCCCCGGAACTTTATGTAAGGGCGCTATATTATTCAAATTACAGTGATAAGCTTATCAATCCAAGGGAGGTCGATCCTTACAATCCTGTGCTAAGCTATCCTGTAGATCAACAGGTTCTTGATAATCAGTACAGGCAGGTTTCTGTTGGACTGAATATCCCGGTTTTTAACAAGTGGCAGGCTCGAACAAATATAAGCAAGGCGAAGATCAATTTGCAGGATGCAAGGTATATGCTGGACGATTCAAAACAAAAGCTATTCAAGGAGATCCAGGAATATCATTCCGAGGCCCTTGCGGCACTCGACAATTATGAAGCTTTAACCGAATCCTATACAAACAGGGAAGAGGCTTACAGGTATATGGAGGAGAAATTCAAAGTGGGTATTGCAACAGCCCTTGAGCTGGAGCAGGCAAGAAACCAATTGTTTGAAGCAAGGTCAAATATGGTAAGCGCAAAATATGTTTTCGTATTCTATTTGAAGATTCTCGACTTTTACGAGGGCAATGAACTTACGCTGAACTAAGATCTTGAAGTCCTGAAAAGTGACCTGGATTATCCATGCTTGTCCATCTGTCAAAATTTTCATTGCTTTTATTAAATTCTGAAGGAAACTTGTATTTTTGTTTCCCTAACCTGATCGCAGATGAAAAGATACTTCCTTGTCGTCTTATTAAGCCTGTTGTTGTCTTCAATGGCCTGGACCCAGGTTATAAATTTCGGAAAGACCTTGCCGACAAGGGCATATGGTTTTACTTTCGCCCCGGTATATAACTTCGCCAATGTATACCATCCGGAAGTGGATGGTATGTCATTCATGGCCATGGCCGGGTATGGCCTGGGTTACGATGTGGATGTGAGTTTGAAATATGCTTACTTCAGTGATGTTACAATTAATAATGGGACCATTGCCGGTCCTGATTATTTTGGGGCAGAATTGCAATATCTTTTCAGGGAGACCAGGAAAAGCTATTATTCATTTTATGGTGGCATTCACAAATGGAAAGAATATGGACTGGATCTTACAGTAGCCTATACCAATACACCGGAATACTGGCTTAACCTAAGCTTTGGCCTTGATTTGGATATTGATATAAGTGAGCTGGAGTTAAGGGCATGGATACCCCTGAATGTTGGTATCAATTTTGACGACCGCTTCTTCCTTTTTTTTGAATATGATTTACCTGCAACAGAAAGAGCCTGGGACATCATCGGAGGAGGTATGACTTTCATCCTCCGATAAGGACTTTTCATTTCTCTTTAAACTGATCATTTTTTCCATAGCTATGAAAGGGATATCGAACCCGGGATACTTGAATTCCCCGCGGATACTGTAAGCCATCTTCCGGAAAAGATTAAGGGCGACTTCACTTAATGAATATACATCCAGTCTTAAGGATGTTTTCCCTTCCCCGACTGCAAGGGATTCGGCAAAGGCTGTGAGAATGCCTGCAATACCTTTATTTTGATGATCCGGATGGACTGCAAGTCTCCTGATGACTAAAAATTTTCCGGTATTATCCTCCCATGGAATATTCTTATATTGTTCAGGCTGTTTATATGTAAGGGTAATAAGACCACAGATATCTTCCTCTCCATAACTGTACAGGTCGCCTGCAGAGATGTCTTCATTGATTGTTTGAATGCCAGGGTAATCATCAGACCAGTTGAATAATCCTGAGCGATTCATTTTTTCAGAACAGGCGCGATATATATTCAATATTGCATCAAGGTCATCAGGAGAGGCTCTGAAAATATGAT
>CAYSAH010000683.1:0-281 GCA_964428945.1 uncultured Bacteroidaceae bacterium
GGTTATAAAAAAGGGGCAATTTGTTAAAAGCGTGTGCCCAGTGTCAGCAGGATGCGGTGGTTCTTAAGTTCGTTTTCCACCGGGTTTACCCTGATGTTCTGCGTTCCGTAGAGGTAATAATCCTCCTGGTATTTGGTATATACATAGGCCAGGTCGAGATAAAAATTCTCGTCTTTGAAGCCGATCCCTCCTGAATAAGCGCTAACCGCCCCGTCATTGATATTTCCCTGGTAAGGGCTCGTGGCATAGGAATAGCCTGCCCGGAAGCTCAGCGGCCCGCT
>CAYSAH010000683.1:291-1820 GCA_964428945.1 uncultured Bacteroidaceae bacterium
TGCCCACCCTGAAGATATGGCCCTTGTCATAGCTTAAGACGATGTCGTTGTTCTCGTTGAAGAAGCTGTAGTCTGATGCCCTGAGCTTGGCAGAGGAATAATCCACGAATTCGTAGTCGCCGCTGAACAGTCCATAGTTTTTGACCAGGAAGGCAAGGCTGCCCTGCAGGCGCATGGGCGTGGTGAGCTTGTAGTCGTATTTCCCGTTGGGCGATTCCTTGTAATAATAATCTCCATTGTCGAAATAGGATTCGGCATAGGTGTTCCAGTAATCGCTCATACTGTACCATGTAGGGGTATGCACGGCGCCCCCGATGCGGATAAAATCAGCCGGGCGCAAGATGAACCCGAACTTGAAAGTGAAGCCGGTACCTCTTGTTTCCAGCTGGTTGTGGATGTTGAACTCGTTGAAATCGAAGATCGTGTCGGCCACATCGGTTTCAGTATATGTTGAGTTCTCAAAATACCTGATCCAGGGTATGCTGAATGACATGCCCAGATAGAGCAATTCCCCGTAGTTGGCTCCCAAGGAGAAATTCCACTCATTCATAGAGCCCCGCTCTTCCATCATCTTCCGCTGCAGTGTGCCTGCATAGGGTACCGGGGAATAGTAGGTCATCGCAATGGTGTCGGCAACGTCAATAAGATATGTCCACCAGGCAGGATAAAGGTCGAAACCATAAAGCCCGCGGTAGTTGTCCTCAATGTCTCTCCAGTCGGTTCCCCTGGCCTGTTCCACGTATGTATCGAGCAGTGAGTTTGCCGTATTTTCACCCACCATCATATACCTGCGGTTAAAATCATTCAGGCGGTTCAGCCCTAAGGCAAACTGAATATACCTGAAGCCCTGTTGGTCATTGCTCCCTGAGAGTTTTTTGGCATAAACATAGCCAGCATTGGCGATATTGAAGTTGGCTCTGGAATCTGACCCTTCGAAGCCGTTGTAGAGCGAGCTTGAACTGCCAATATGCACGGATGGGGTGAAACTAAGGTCATTGCTTTTATAAACTCCCAGTCCGCCGGGATTGCTGCTGAGCACCGAGAAGTCGGCGCCCAGGGCCCCGAAGGCTCCGCCCATCGACATGTACCTGGCCGTTCCGCCCATGTATAACCTGGAATACCTGAGGGCATCCACGGCATTCTGTGCGAATCCCAGTGAAGAAAAGGTTACAATAAGAGATGCTATTATGATTGATCTTTTCATAATGTTACTTATTAGGATTTATAAGCTTTGATTATCTTCTGCCTCCACGGCTGCTGCCTCCGCTGCTGCCACCACTGCTACCTCCTGAACTGCTTCCACCGCCCATGGATCCGCTTGAACTCCTGCTTGGTGCCGAGTATGATCCTGTGGATCGTGAGGGCGAAGAAGTGCTCTGTGATGGAGCAGAGTAACTCCTGCTGGGTGTTGAATAGGTCCTGCTATCGGTCCTGGTTGGCGGTGTGTAGGTCCTGCTCTGTGTGGAGGAAGGCCTCGAATAGCTGTTGCTGTTTGTGCTCCTTGTGTTTACGTTTTCCTGCGACGGTTG
>CAYSAH010000684.1:0-1816 GCA_964428945.1 uncultured Bacteroidaceae bacterium
CAAGCTGGTAGTTGGTAACAACAGCAGTGAAGGAAGCCAACCGGCAAACTCCGGTACTGATGGACAGAAACTGGATATGAGGCTTAATAAACCGGATAAGCAAGCACATCATTGCAACGTCAGAAACTTTTAAAAATCGTTTTTCAACAGATGCGGCAGCGATTGGAGGAAGTAACATGTTCTTACCTGGGGAGGTCTCACTATTTAGTTAAACGTGAAAAACCCCCATTTTTCGCAAATGCAAGAAAATAAGATTTCTGCTGAGCGTTAAAATAAAGTTTTTAAATACTTCAAAAACAAGTTTTGCTTCGGATTTTAACCTCCGAAGCATTTTTCTCAGGTTAAAACCTGCTGCTGCTAAAATAGAATTCATAGTATCCCCAATGTGGTGGAGCAGGTAATTTCGGAGCATGCGATGGTCGTGTTTGACGTGGCCAATTACCGGTTCTATCCCGGCTCTGGTCCTAAAACGTTGCCTCATTATCTGCCGTTGGTATTGTCTGGTGCTTCCGGGTGATTTACCTGGACAAATAATCTGTGTGCCATTGATTTGCTTGCGACCCCGGTAACCCCGGTCAACAATTCCTGTTTCTGGTTTATAACCGGTAATTCTTTCTACTTGTGCCAATTGTGGAGAAAGTGTATCGCCATCGAAGGGGTTTCCTACAAAACTCATTACACCAATAATAATCCCCGATTTCCGGGTTTTTGCTATCGATACTTTGTTGCCAAATTCATATTTCTTGTGTTCTTTCCCTTTGGCAATGCAACTGACCTGTGGTTGGTGGAGGCTGTAAATCTTGTTCTTTGAATCGCGCGTCTGGGTTAATACCCGTCTAAAAATACTGAACTTATTTTTGTATTTCAACCGCTGTGCCTCTCCCAGCTTTCGTTCCAGGTCCCGAAAAATCTTTCCGGCTATTACTTTTACCCTTCTCCTTGCAGCAAGGGCTTTCTTTTTGCGCCGGGGATGGTCATGGAAACGCTGGTCTATCATCAGTTGCTTTAATTCTCCTTTGTATGTTTGACGAAGCCGGATGCCTTCACTTTTTGAGATTTTCCGGCACTGTTCTATGATTTTCTTCTGAAGTTTTACATCCGTCGGGAAAGTGATGTTTTTCTCCTGAACGGTAGTGTCTATCAATACTTCTTTTTCCTGTACTTCTCTCTTTTCAAATAAATTGACCGTTGCCTTCAGTATTAGCTCTGCTCCCTTTTCTCCTATTCGCCTGCGGAATTTTATCAACTCGGTGCGGTCAAACGGATAATCATGACGAAAATAAACTTCTCCACAAAAGTATTGCCAGTACGGGTTTTCAACCCAACGGTCCAAAACACTTTCATCGCTCTGGTTAAACATCCTCCGAAGCATGATTATGCCAACTATCAGCCGGATTGGCACTCCGGGGCGTCCGTTGTCTTCACAGTAATATACACTCAAGTCACTTTCAAGACTTTCCCAATCTATTTTCTTTGAAAGTTCAACCAATTCATGGCTTTCGCTGATAAATTGCCTTAACGGTACCTGAAACATGTTTAACTGCGGATTTCTCTCTTTTTTACCTAACATTTCTACCAGTTTTTTACCAAATTTGGCTAAAATCTGGTAGATTTTTATCACCAAAAATCAAAACTTATTAACATTATTGTATTGATAATCAACAATATAATTGACTAAAAATCGTTTTTCACGTTCGACTATTTAGTGAGAAGTCAGCAGAAGCCATAGTACCTGAAAGTAACGAGCTGTGCAGAACACAGAGATCTCACAAGTCAGGGAAGGGCTGAACGTCAGGTTTGTCAGTAATTCGATAAG
>CAYSAH010000685.1:0-1814 GCA_964428945.1 uncultured Bacteroidaceae bacterium
GATTGCCTTTTGTAGAGATATACACCGTCATCAGATGCCATTACCAGCCTGTTCCCCTCTATGGCAGAAGCCCTGACAGGCTTGTTAATCTGATACTGAAGGCTCCATACAGTTCCGTTTCTCGTATATATCGTGTTCCCGACAACTGCTGTATCGCCATCCAGAGCCACAGGCGCCGTGTTAGAGCCAAGCACCGCCTGCTGGGTCCAGTTGATGCCACTGCCTGTACTTACCACCGGTCCGGCCAGAACCGTATTCCCGGAAAGTGCTACACCGTTAAACAACCCTGAAGAGTTAACAGACACGCCTGCGGATGAGTACCAGGGATCAAATACTGCAGCGCCGGAAATTCCTGTCCGTACCACGGCTTTCTGCAGGTCCATCTGTACCAGAGAGCCGGTTACCTGCCGGTAATGATAAAGTTGACGAACATAATCAATATAGAAAAAGTCCGTCTTGCCGGATGACGAAGCACAGGCAAGGTATATCTGGTCCCATGCGCCATCGTACGCCAGCGAGACCGAACTCCCAAACCCGGAGAGCAATGGATCCGGCGCCGGCACTGTTGTCAGAAGGCTCCATGTATTGCCATTGTTCCAGTAAACCTCCGCACTGCCTTTCCCTGCGTTTGCGCCGGATGCCCCAACTACCGCAAAGTCCCCGTCAATACTTACTGAACAACCATACCGGCTGTCGTCGATCCTGCTGAACTCCGATATCTTGCTGAGCACCGAAAGTTCAAACACCGTCGAAGCATGCGCGCCAATCGCATCTGTTGCGGTCAACGCTGAAGCTCTCGCTTTTTTGCATTAAGAGCACGATGCCGTTTCTTTTCCCAATCTATGTCTTCTTGACGTTTTTCCTCCCAAGCCCTGATATCAACATGCATATCTTCTATTCGGTCTCCCAACTGCTCACTACCTCTAAAGCGTTTCACAAAGTCAACCCATCGTGTAGACTTATAAGCATTCAAAAGCTGCAAATCGCACAGTTTCTGGAGTTTGACTTCAGAAGTCTGATCGGAATTGAGCAGCTTAACGATAAATGGCAGTTCCTTCGCCACCATCTGCGGTGAGAGCGCCTGTTGCTGTCCGTTTGTGAAGAAAAAGAGAGCACAGCCTTCTTCTAGCATCTTCCGTATATGCTCTCCGTAATCATTCACACTAGCCACTATTACCTCCTTCGTTGGAGGAGGGAAAAGCGCACCCTGTATATCGTCCTCATCGATTCTAATTCTTCTCTTATAACCCGAAAAAGTCTCAAGGATTATGAATCCATCTTGACGTGTCATTTTTTTTACGAACGGCAGCGAGGCACATTCTGCAGCGATGCGATCCATAGCTTCCTGAGAAGGAAAATGTTGATGGTAGTAACGCCAAATACGAGGAATGAACCCATCAAATCTATTGGTCACATTTTCGATATCAGCGAAAGTGCTTTCTTTGTTGAGGTCTTTGGGTAGTTCTGGCTTCTCATAAACCCTCAAATCAAGGGGCGGCCATTCGGCAAGCGTCGCGACCAACTCCTCGTTTATAAAGACGGCGACGCCCTCTCGCTTTATTAGGTACGGGGCATCCAAGTAATGTCCACCAACAAAGACAAAGCCATTCGAAATAGCTCTCCCTTTAGTTACTCCTAATTCCATACCACCATACAGACCCGCTGCATCCCCAGCCTGAGATGACAAACCATAAAGGACTAGAAGTAATGAACACCACACATTTAAGAACCAATTTAATCTTGTCATCGCGCACTCCTACTTAATTCAGAAAGACCATGTTATACTGTCACCATTTGGAGCAACTCGGTTCCCA
>CAYSAH010000686.1:0-287 GCA_964428945.1 uncultured Bacteroidaceae bacterium
ATCACCTTATTTTCAAATAGCAAACTATTTTTTTAGAATATACAGACAAATACGCAATTGAATTGACAATATGTCAAATGTTACACGACCTTATTCCTTTTCAACCTGATCTCCAAATAGGAATTGTACCACTTTTGCCAAATCCTTTAACAGATTGAAGTTCGATATTTCATTAGTCCCAGCTACTAAAAGGGTGTCAAGAAATTGTTACCTTTTGAATTAAGTGCGATTCACATTCATTATCTCCATAAAAAGTGATTTCCGTACGAGATGGATTGTCTTAAGAA
>CAYSAH010000686.1:297-1803 GCA_964428945.1 uncultured Bacteroidaceae bacterium
ATCCTCTTTGTATTACTGAACGAAGTGTAGTTAAGTTCTGAAATAATAGTGCAATTGAGCGGAATTATTGCAAAATATTGAGAGCTATCTAAACTAATTACTTTTTCCAAAAAATTTATCAATGTCTCTGATCTTTCCGAAGATAACAATAATGTCTCCTTTTATTAACCGGGTATCTGCTCTTGCGATATTCTTTATTTTATTTGTCTTCATGCCTAAAAAGTTTTTCTCAGCTTCTTTTGAAATTACTGCCAATACAGTCAGGTCAAATTCAGAGCGGATATTTGCCTCGCTTAGAACCATACCATCATATCTTTCAGGAACATCTGCCTTAACGATGCTGTAATCTGGTGAAAGTTCAAAGGAGTCTATCAATCCTTCTGTTGTCAGATTTTTTGCCAGTTTCTCTGCCGAGTCCTGCTCGGGGTGCACAATTTCCTCAATGCCCATTGCCCTGAGCACAGTTTCCTGGGTAGCAGATACGGCTCTGCCAATTATCCTCTTTGCATGAAGCTGTTTCATAATGGCAGTGGCCATAATTGAATTGCCGTTGTCTTCGCCAATACAGATAATTACAGCATCAGCCTCTTTTACCGGAAGATCCTTAGCCGAATGAATATCTGTGCAGTTAGCGCAAATTGTATAGGTGATATCATTCTTTAACATTTCAACTTTCGACATGTTGTTGTCTACACCAATTACTTCATGTCCAAGTTGTGTGAGCCTTACAGACAAAGCAACTCCAAAATTTCCCAAACCGATGATTAAAAAATTCATTTTTTCTGATTTAGTTTATTAATATTCCCTCAGTGGGGTACTGGATAAATTTCCTGGTCGTTTTCCTGATAATGGTAAACAGCAGGGTCAGAGCACCTACCCGGCCAATAAACATGGTGATTATGATAATGGCCTTTCCGGCCTGCGACAGGTCGCCTGTAATGCCGCGGCTTAGTCCTACGGTGCTGAATGCAGAGAATACTTCAAATATAAGGTCAGTGGCCTGTTTATCTGGTTCCGCAATAAACAAAGATAAAGTCCCCAGTCCGATCACAACAAGGGACAGGAACATAAAAGCGAATGAGCGCCGGATTGAGGATTCATGGATCTGCCGGTGACCCAGTTCAATCCATTCCTTTCCCCGGGCGAGGCTTAACACATTCAGGACGCCAAGTGCCAGTGTACTGGTCTTAATTCCTCCCCCGGTAGATCCCGGGGATGCCCCTACCCACATGAGGAAAATGATAAATATTAATGTTGGGATGCGGATCGCAGAGGTATCGACCGTATTGAATCCGGCTGTTCGAGGTGTCGCTGCGCCGAAAAATGCAGTTATAATCTTCCCGATTCCACGATGCTCACCAAGCGTATTATTATATTCAGAAAAATAAAAGACAATTGTTCCAAAAACCAGGAGGATCAGGGTTGTATACAGTACCAACCTGGTGTTAAGGGTCAGGAAAGGCAATTGGAATTTTCCTCTCCTGGTTCTGAATAATCTGAACACAA
>CAYSAH010000687.1:0-1799 GCA_964428945.1 uncultured Bacteroidaceae bacterium
CTGCGGTAACGGACAGTCAATTGTTTGTAAGCATCATAAACAGTAGCTTCTTCACGGATGGCGCTTTTAAATTCAAATACGACCAGGGGCAATCCGTTGATGTAGACAATCCCGTCGGGAATGCGTTTTTCTGTACCGTAGATTTCCAGTTGGGTGACAAACTTGTAAATATTCTTATCACCCGATAAGGTCTCTTCTTGTTCAGCAGCAAGGGTAATGAGTTCTTCTTCTTCCGGAGTGCGGTGGATATTCAGTCCTGAATAGTCGATTAACTGGATGTAAATGTCTTTCTGGTTGCGGTCTTCCCGTTTCAGGATAAATCCATCGGCCAGCATTCTCAGGAAGGTTTTGTTGCTTTCGTAAAGGTCGTAAGCAGGAAGGGATTTTAGCTGAAGAATGATCGAATTGACTTCGTTCAGAGTGATTCCTTTGGAAGCGTATTGGTTTAAAAGATAATTCCGGAGATCCTCTTCAATCAGAACTTCATCAGGTTTACGGGAGATAGTAATGCCAGGATGGTGCGAAAATCCTTCCTGGCTTAGTAGTTCGGCGAAGGTCTGTTCCAATTTTTCTTCGGAGAATTTCATTTTTCGGGTTTCTTCAACTTTTTAATATCTTCCTCAATCTCCTTCAGACTCTGCTCTTTTTCAATTGCCTTCCGGGCCATTCTGTATTTGTTAAATTCGACTGACGATTTTTTCAATGCCATTTCGTGGCTGATTTTTCCTGCGTGAGTGAGAAGCTCCCTGCCATTGAGTTGTAAAATGCTGTCCAGTCGTTGTATCCAATCGGCCATATACATCGGTATTTGCTGTTGTGCCATGGTTTCAGCAAAAGCCAGGTATTGTTCAACCAGAAGCCCTAACAACTTCATTTCATCTTCATTCAGGTAATTTTTAGCAATGCTCACCTCTGATTTTTTGATGGAAACACCTCCTTTTTTATCATAAGATTGCATCCCCATCAGGGGAAGTGCTGCATCCACCCTCCGATATACCAACTCAGCAGCTGTTTGCTGACTGATAGCCCAAAGGAGCTTGTTTTGGACTACCTTGAAAAACTCAATGGTCTTTTCATCTTTCGGATTGTAGTCGATACTGGTAGTATAGATGTCCTTGATCTTTTGGTAAAAGAATCGTTCCGAAAGCCTTATTTCCCGAATGCGTTCCTGCAATTCGTTGAAATAGTTCATCGAAGTGCCCGACTTAAAGCGGTCGTCATTCAGGGCAAATCCTTTGATAATGTATTCTTTAAGCCGTTGCGTGGCCCAAATGCGGAATTGAGTGCCCTGGGCCGATTTTACACGGTAACCGACGGATATAATTATTTCAAGATTGTAATGGTCGATCTCCCTTTCTACTTCTCTATTACCCTCCTGCCGAACCTGTCGGAATTTCCGACAAGTTCGATTTTGCTCCAATTCACCCTCGTCAAACACATTTCCTATATGTTCGGCGATCGTGCTTCTGCCTTTTCCGAACAAGGTAGCCATCTGGTCTTGGGTAAGCCAAACGGTTTCTTCTTCCAGCCGGACATCTATTTTGATGTTGCCTTCAAGGTTTTGGTATATGATGATTTCGCCGTTCATTTCTTCTTTTTATATTTCCCTTCAGTGAATTTTGTTTTCCCTGAATTATTTCTTAGTATCCTCCGGGCTTTGGATGCCATATTGTTTCCGAATTCTTTCCGAATTCATTCCGAAATCTTTCCGAAAACATTCTCCAAAACGCAATCGCAAAACCAAAGCCCCGTTTCAAGTAGTCATCATGCCAGCTTGGCTTGTATTCTATGTTCTGGGA
>CAYSAH010000688.1:0-1798 GCA_964428945.1 uncultured Bacteroidaceae bacterium
GATACTGCACACGTTTGTACGGCTTGTCCGAATATGTATACCTCTCATTAATGCGCTGATTTACATACTATTTAAAAGTATCAAACTGTTGTTGACAGACCGTAAATTGCTGTTTACAGATAGACATAGACTCGGGAAGCTAAATTTTGCCTTTTTTGCATCTGTAATCATGTTTTTACTTCCCTTTTAAACAAAGGCAGTTTTCGTTTCAGTTCCGGGGAAGTTTCTTAAAAGGGCAAATTTCAGGGAGGCAGTGAACATACTCAGGATCCGGATTAGGAACCGGTATCTGACAGGAAGAAAAAGAAAATTTTCAGCTAAAAATAACTACTAACAAGAATTGTATGAGGAAATAGTGAGAAAAAAACTTGCCGTAAAGTTGTTCATATATTAACCTAAACTTTGGAGAAGAATACGGCAAGTTTTTAAGAGTCGGAGTAAATATAGAAGGAGTAAATTTCCTTTGAAAATTTATTCAGCTTACAGTATCTAACTATTGCTTAGCAGCACTCCTCTGTCTGCAAAAGGCATTGATATGCGAAATTGCTCCTTTCTGCCTTTTACCTTGGAATCCGGATTGACTTTGGAAATATAAATAGATTCTGTTCCATTGGTCTTGTCAATTAAAATATTGAAGTGCCCGGGTAAGATATGGTCCATTTCTCTCCTTATCATCACATCATCAATGCCTGCAAAGGGTTGCTCGCTTGACTCCCATGATATTTGAACTTTTTCCGCTTCAATTATAGAAATTAAAATACTGTCGGGCAACCAGCTATACCTTCTGAAAACTATCTCCAGGGGTGAAAAAAGAATAAATGCCGGAAGCATTTTCAGGTTCAGGTCCTTCCCTTCAATTCGTATTCTGGGCAAGCTGACAGAAAGGAGAATTGAATAGAGTTTTGTCAGCCTCCTGACGTTCTGCAATTCTTCATCAACCCTTTGTATGACGACCTTCTGTGCCTGCATTACCGAATTCATCAATTCCGAAAGCAAGGCGATTGCACCGGGAACTTCATCGGACTTTTTTATTGCAAGTTTCTCGATAGATTCTATGGAGAATAGAAGCATTCCTGGTTGTATCGAAGCATTGGCATCAGCCCTTTCAATATAAAGACTCCTTTCGGCCAATACCCTTTTATTGTTTTCATTTATATACCAGGAACGAACCATCCTGGCCGCAACAAAGACAAGAAGAATGTATAAATTCCCAATCCCGCTCACAATTATATTTCCGGGATCAAGGTATGATGCACCGGCTGAAAAAACAGACGGGAAAAATACAGACAGGAATTTCGTTGTAATTACAAGTTCAATAAATGAAAAAGCACACATAAGAGCGAAGAAGACAAGCAGAAAAAGAATGATCCTCACGCCCGAAAGAAGATTCCTGCCGGCCCAATATACAATAAGGTAGGTATGAATGACAAAAATGGGTAAAGTAACAATATAGTAAACCAGCCATCCCAGGTAGACATCCGGGGAAGCGCCAAAACTTTTTATGAATGTAAAACCTGCAATCCAGGCGATCCAGAACAAGCCGTGCCTGAGGTACCTGTTTTCAAGGGATGATCTTTTCATTGCATCCTGAGCTTAAGGTCAACACAATACATATCTTTCCTGTCATCTATCCTCAAAAGGTACTTCCCGGGATATAGAAGATCAAACTTTTCCTTCAGGCGGTTCTCATTATTGTCGCTGGCAAGTTCAAGAAGGTTCCCGGGTTTGCTGTTAGAGGCATGAAAGGTTATGGCATCTCTTTCAGCTTTAACAAATATTCTTATCCAGGCACTCCCGG
>CAYSAH010000689.1:0-1793 GCA_964428945.1 uncultured Bacteroidaceae bacterium
GCTTCCATAAGTATTGTTCTGAGCCTGTTGTCCAAAGAAGTAGTTTATTTCATTCTCATTTCGTCGCTGTTGGCCTACCCCGTTGCATTTTTCGGATCAAATTACTGGCTCGAAGGATTTGCCATCAAGGTGAATGTAAATCCGTTAATTTATGTGTTATCCACCTTGATTGTACTGATTATTGGTTGGTTATCCATAAGTTATCAGACCATAAAGGCGGCCAGCTACAATCCGGCCAGTGCTTTGAGAATTGAATAAAAAAAACTTCCCGAAGCAGTCGACAGAGCAGCTTCACCCAGGCTGGTGGTCTTTGACGCTGCCGGTTTAAAGGATCCGGGGCTTTACAGATTCATCAGGCGACTGTCCACCATAGGAGAAAGGAGTATTGTTGCGCTGATTGAGGTTTTTCCGGTCACTCCCGGCACCAACCCGGGCCGCCGGCAAAGTGAGGTTGCTGAAATTAAGGTGGGCAAATCTGCCATACCCTTGACCTTTATAAAGTTGATCCCGATATTGAGTGTGAGTATTTGGAGCACTACCCGACTCAAAACGTCACCGGCTATCTTTTTTCTTACCAAAGGCCCTTCAGGGCGCGGAAATGAACCGGATGACACCTGCGACAAATTGCCTTTGCATGCTTACAGGAGATATTCCCAAATATATCAGCCTGCTGGTGGAATCGGAAGCGACAAGTTTCAGTAAAATGCTGGACGGGATCACTAGTCCTGATTCTCCTTTTATCTGTGAAAGAATAGAACTGCTCATTTCCGAATTTGGTAAAAATTATGGTATTTATTTCTCTATATTACAATTGATTGCATCCGAAAAACTATACAAAGCGAGATCGATCCCATCATTGGGAAAAATACGGGTGCATACCTTGTAAATCTTGAAAAAGAGTATTCACTCATTGAGAGAACCAAGCCTTTGTTTTCCAGGCCGGAAAGCAGGAAAGCAAACTGGAATCTGAGAGATAACTTTCTCCGGTTTTGGTTCAGATTCATTTATCCCCACCAATCCCTGATTTAAATGGGTAAATATGAAGTACTGAAGGAGGCTATCGGGAAAGATTACGAACAATATAGTGGACTTGTCCTGGAAAGGCATTTCCGTGACAAAATTGCGGAAAATGAAAGAGTTACTCAAATTGGGAGTTATTGGGATCGTAAAGGATTTAATGAAATTGACCTGATTGCCATAAACGACCTGGATAAAAAAGCCATTGTTGCTGAAATTAAGCGTAATCCACAGAAAATAAATTTAAACCAACTCAGGATAAAATCGGACGCCCTCAAAAAGCAGTTCATGCCATATGACATTGAATTTAAAGGATTTTCAATGGATGACATGCAACCTCCACTGCCCTTCGGATATCCCGAACCGATAAAGCGGGACAGGAAAGGGTAAGTTGTAATGAATAATTATGTAATACTGACCAGATCCTCATTACCCATACAGGGTGTGCAACAGAATTAAATATTTGAATTTCAATTAACTGACTTAAACCTTAACAATTAAATCAAATATCTTGAGATTTCGGGAAAAAAGTTGCAACCTGCAAATTCACAACTCCCGTTCAGGTTTTGTTCAATGCCAGCAAGGCAAGCGTAGGATTTAACATAAAAAGAGGTCGAGAAAGACCTCTTGTCCTGCCTGGCTCCCCTGACAGTTGAAAGTTGCAACCTTTTCGAAAATCAAAATGGTTCTGCTTTTTCATCATTGAGCCATTTATGAGCCAATTAATTTATAAGCAGTACCTGGTCCTACTTCTCTGCGCCTTTCATGTAATTTGT
>CAYSAH010000690.1:0-1788 GCA_964428945.1 uncultured Bacteroidaceae bacterium
CTGTTTCAGGGTGTCCTGTACCGTCAATATGCCGGTTTTCAGTGATAACAACGAGATTTCCAATGTTAATCCCTCCTCCGATGCCGAAAAAGTTCGTTTCAAGCATCGTGTAAGGGCTAATCCCAAACAGTGCATTTTTTGTAGGGTATTGATCTGATAGTCTGGTTTGATAGTGGTTTCCAATCCATGATTTAATTCCATAGCTAAACTCCTCGTAAGGGTTCTGATAGATCCGGGATATTTCGTACCCTGCACCTACCAGGCTGTATTTCTGGTCAAAGTACTCCGTTTCGCTCACTCTGTCGCACCCTGACCCCTGTCCTATGTTGTGCAGGTTTTCGAAATGCCCTGTGGCATAACCTATTTTTATTGATTTGTATTTCTTGAAATTTTCTGAATCTTCTGAATTTTCGTCGTTTTTGGGATATGTCTGTGCCATAAGGAAAAGGGGTATAAGAAGACATGCCAATTGCAGCCATTTATATGGGTACAGGTAGTAATTGAGAAGAAGCCGGTAAATAACAATTCCCGTTGCGGCAGTAATAGTTAATGAAACGGCCACAAATTCAGGAAATTCAAGCCAGTCAGTTATCACAATTGAAAATGCTGTCAGTGCAAAAAGAAGGACAATTGCTGCCGACAGGTTAAGGTCGGAATCCTTACTATGCTGCATGATCCTTTTGGCTCGTGATTCAATATATCGAAGTAAAAGAATCAGAGTTATAACCATAGGTAAAATTACCAGTTGAGTAGTATTGAAAATCCATATTTCCCCTCCTCCGATGGTGTGTGCGTGGCTATCTCTCCAAAACCCGGTTAGAAACCTTGAAGTAAGTATCAGGATCATTGAGAGTAACATTAAACTGCCCGGCTGTAGAAATCTTTTCCGGTATCTGAATATTAGCAATACCGCTAATAGCTGAAGCATAACTTCGTATAGCTGTACGGGATGGACCGGCATAGAGAGGGAGTCCCCGTATGACAGCAATCCGTCCTGGAACTGATGAAAGTGTGCCAGGCTTTGTGTGGGATACTGAACTGCCCAGGGAAGCAGGGTCGTTTTACCATAGCAGCATCCGGCAAAGAGGCAGCCAATGCGCTGAATCCCTAAGGCCACCGGTAAAGCAATGGCAAAGGCATCCAGGAAGCCCGCCCTGAACCTGAGGATGAATTTCCCGGCATACAATCCGGCTGCACCGAGAATGAGCCCTCCGAATAATGATTTGTTTCCTGTTGGTGTCAAAGTGAGGTGGGTGAACAGGTAATTCCATTCCCCGGGAGAAAAGGTTGCCAACTTGCTTCCAATAATGAATAAAATCCTTGATATGACCAGAAGCAATATCCATTTAAGTATTGGGAATTTCCGTTTGTATCCTTCATACAGTAATATAGCGAGTGCTACCAGGAAAGCCAGGTTGTATAACAAATCGTACAAGGGTCCGCCCGAAGAAATTACCAAATGGTGTTCCATGATCTTCCAGGTTAAAAGTTGGAGAGAGAAGGAACATACAAGTTATGACAATTTTGTAATGAAAGCAAGAGGGTTGAAAGGTAGCAAGTTTGGTATTAAGAGCCGGTGGAGCGCTGAGTTAACTTTCAGACAGGAAAATGTTGCAACCGTCGGCTGGAAGACAATTTGATATCTGATTTTTTGATTTTAAGGCTGGAAAATAGATATTCGACACTGTTTACACACTCAGTTAGATGGGGTTATATAATTCATAATCATGAGTGTTCATAGAGTTACACTCCTGAGAAACTGCCAGTCATTGAATCAGTATAATTTGC
>CAYSAH010000691.1:0-1474 GCA_964428945.1 uncultured Bacteroidaceae bacterium
TCCTCAGGACTATGTCAGTGAAGGAGATTCACCTGCTTTTTTATATTCCATAGCCGTTGGATTGCGCAATCATGAAAACCCGGAATATGGTGGATGGGGCGGAAGATTCACAAAATTTTATCAGTTTGAAAATGTCTATACCGATGCTGAAGATGAGGAAGATATTAAAAAGTCACTTAGTCACTGGGTTGATGATGTCAATAACGATTTCGAAGCAAGAATGGATTGGTGTGTAAAAGGTTATAATGAAGCCAACCACCGGCCTAAGGTTCAAATTAAAGAGGACAAAGATATAAGGGTGAAGTCCGGGAAAATGATAAGCCTGGATGCCGGTAAGACAAGAGACCCAGATGGAGACGATATAAAATTTAAGTGGTGGCATTACAAGGATGCCGGCAGTTATAACGGAGTGATAGATTTAAAAGATGCAGGTTCTGAAAAAGTTTCGTTTACTGCTCCAAAGGTATGTAAACCAGCAACCATTCATATCATTCTTGAGGTAAGTGACAGCGGAAGTCCGTCACTAAAAGGGTACCAAAGGATTATTGTTACTGTTGATCCATAAAATTCTAAGGATTGTTCAATTTTCTCTAAAAGAATGAGAATAGTAACTTAATTTATTTACATTAATAAACAGACATAATGAAACCAACTTATAGGCTGGTTCAAAAAATTGCAATTTCCGTAATACTCATTTTTATTATCAATATGAGTGGTGCAGCCCAGGGAAACTCCAATTTTCCCTTGAAGGTATCGGAGAATGGACATTACCTTGAAAAGAATGATGGCAGGCCATTTTATTTTAGCGGTGATACGCAATGGGTGTTGTTCTGGTATTATACCTACGACGATGCCGTAAAAATTATCGATGACAGAGCAGAAAAAGGATTTACATCCCTTTTGGTTTCTGCAATCTCATGGGGGAATAGGCCCAACCAGTATGGGGTCAAGCCGCTTTCTGACAGAACTACCTTACAAACCAATAATTCATATTACGAAAATGCAGAAAGAATAATTGATTATGCAGCCAGAAAAAACATGGCTATTTACCTTGTGGCATTATGGTATGGCCATTCACGCGATGCCAATACAGACGCATATTACAATTATGGAAAATGGCTTGGTAACCGATGGAAAGATCATGGAAACATAATTTGGGTTATGGGCGGAGATACACCTTACAGGCAGGATGAGCATATAAATTATACAAACCTGGCAAAGGGACTAAAAGCCGGTGGGGCAAATCAAATAATGAGTTCACATCCATATGGAGGAGACCTTCCGGGAACTGGACATTCTTCGTCCGAGTTCTTTCAGAATGAAGAATGGCTCGACTTTTATAGTATTCAGGCACACTGTGATCAAGGAACCGGGATGGCAGATAAAGTTTACGAAGACTACGCAAAACAACCTGCAAAACCAACCATTCTGATTGAACAGTGGTACTTTTGGTTAGATGGGCAACCCATTCTTA
>CAYSAH010000691.1:1484-1780 GCA_964428945.1 uncultured Bacteroidaceae bacterium
TTGAATAATCAGCCAGCAGCTACTCAGATAGCTACCCACATGGGAAACCTGTTAAAACCTTTAGCCTGGCATAAGTTAATTCCTGATGTCAATAAGAAAGTACTCATAAATAAAACCGGTACCATGGTAAGTCCAATAAACGGCGCATACACTGATGACAAAAAGTTGGCCGTTATTTACTTCCCGGTTCAGGGAAAAGCAGCTATAAATCTCGATTGGTTTGCCGGTAAAGTTACAGCCAAATGGTACGACCCAACCAACGGGCAGTACGAAATCGACAAAATATACGTGAATTC
>CAYSAH010000692.1:0-1770 GCA_964428945.1 uncultured Bacteroidaceae bacterium
AGGATATGGATGCAGAAGAGCGCGCGAAGTTTGAACAAATGCTCAATTCTGACCCCGAATTCCAGGAAGAGTACAGCTCTGTCCTCAAAATCTGGGAATTCATTAAAAAACAACTTGTGCTGGAGGATCTACCCGAAAATACAGAAAGGGAACAATTGATCGCTGAGGTCCTCGCCGCTCATGATCTTGAACAGTTCAGGAATAAGGAACCATCGCCTGAAGCTTTAAAAATTAAGGCACGATTTGCTGATATTATGAGGAATTACTCCAGTGAACCCGGGCACGATAAGAAACATAAACTTCCATTCCTTAAAAGAACAACACTACTTATTGCTATTGCTGCTGCAGCCATTTTACTGATTATTTTAATACCAGGGAAAAATCTTTATTCCCTGGCCGAAAGCTATTATAAGCCTTTTTCAGACCCACTGCTTGAAGAGAAATTCTCTAATTCCCGGGGCAATAATAATCTGGCTATTCAATTTTTCAGAGAAGGTAAATTCCCGGAAGCAAAAAGCCAGTTCGATTCCGATTCAACAGGATATTACACTGATCCTGTTCTGAAGTTATTTTATGCCCTGATCTGTTACGAAACCGGGGAAACAGGAAAGGCCAATAATATTTTGGAAATTCTTGCAAATGGTGAAAAAGGCCAGGCTTCCTATCATGCAAAATGGTACCTTGCCCTGATAATGCTTAAAGAAGATGATCATGAAGCTGCCTGCCATTACCTGATCGATTTGAGCAAACACGAGGGCATCTATATGCAGAAAGCAAGAAAACTATATAAAAAATGCGAGGGTGAATAAATGGGCGGTTGATAACCTGCAGAATGCATAAACAAATATTTTATATTTTTAGGCAACCAAGCAGCAGGATATGTCAGTATTCCCTTTTTATCAGCAACTGGATGCGATGGACTGTGGTCCAACGTGCCTTAGAATGATCTCCAAATATTATGGAAAACATTATACGCTTCAGACTTTAAGAGACCGGGCCTACCTGGCTCGTGACGGAGTATCCATGCTTGGTATCGCTGATGCGGCTGAGTCCATAGGATTCAAATCCCTTGGCGCGAAGCTGACCTGGGAAAAACTCAATACAGAGGCGCCACTTCCACTTATTGCACACTGGAAACAGAACCATTTTATTGTTGTTTATAAAATCAGGAAGAACAAGGTATTTGTCGCTGATCCTCAGTTGGGACCAATTACATACAGCAGGGCTGAGTTTATGAAAGGCTGGTTAAGTACAACAAATGAGGGTGAGGATAAAGGAACGGTACTCTTGCTTCAGCCTACACCGGAATTTTATCAACAGGATGAGGAGTCAAAAAAGAGAAAGGGTTTAGGCATTCTCGGAAAATATCTTCTGCCACATAAGAAACTCGGATATCAGCTTATCCTTGGACTTATCCTTGGAGCAATCATTCAATTGTTGCTCCCTTTCATGTTCCAGGGAATAGTTGACTTTGGAATAAGCAATTCGGACCCGGGTTTTATCTACCTGATCCTCGCATTTCAGTTTGTTCTGCTGATGAGCGCAATGGGGATAAACTTCATAAGGAGATGGATATTGCTTCACATGAGCACGAGAATAAATATTGCCCTTATCTCGGATTTCCTCGCCAAACTTATGCGCCTTCCTGTTGGTTTTTTCGAGACCAGGCACACGGGAGATATATTACAGCGTATAGGAGATCACCGAAGGGTCGAATCGTTTATTACAACATCTTCCCTTAATATCCTTTTCTCTCTTTTTAACCTGGTA
>CAYSAH010000693.1:0-1754 GCA_964428945.1 uncultured Bacteroidaceae bacterium
GCGCATTAAAACGTGAAAATGGAGTGGCATACATCAACCATCCCTATATCAGCACTGCCAGGAAAGTAGTGAACGCATATGTGGACCGTGATTCAGAAACTTTCTTCAGTTATTTTGCAGACAATGCAAGATTCATGGATGCATGGATGGAATTTGGAGAATCCATGAATGTTGAAGAAAAGAAGGCACAAATGAAGAAAGACTTTGCCAACGAGGCCACTAAGTTTACGGTTGAGCAGGTAGGCTACCCGGATTGTATCTATTACGAAGAAGGTAACCAATACGTTGTTTATTCCTGGTGGAAAGTTACTTCAATGAAAGACGGGAAGAAAGACATATCAGGTGTTATGCTTACCCATAACTTCAATAAAGACGGTAAGATCGTTCGTGAATCTGTTTACCAGACAGGCAAATAAGAAGGGAGCGGTTAATTTTGCCTTCAGCAGTCGGCAAAAAGAGCTAAGTAAGCTTTCCCAGGGTCTTTGTACCCTGGAGGACTCATAAGAATTGGCCCGGTGCGAAAAGCTCCGGGCCTTTTCATTTCTACTAATGAAGATTTGGTCCCTTATGCGAAGAATACAAGCTTCGGTACCGGTCAGGGACAGGGAGAGTTACACATACGACACAGATGATCAAAAATGAGCAGCAAGCTGCCAATTTTTACCGCAGAGGAAAGCGGGGTAACACAGAGTTGAGGAGGGGCAGCAAGCTGCTTTTTTGTTGTCCACAGATAAACACTGATGAACACAGATGAGCAGCAAGCAGCTTAGAAGTTTAAAAGATTAAGCAATACTTTATTTATACTGTTTTGACAGAAAGATTCCCCCCAATGTTCGCAAAGCGAACAACGCGCGCTGGCCTGAGCCATTTCGTTGGCCCCCCGTTTAAAGTTGCGATACAGGTATAGGTTGGGAACGAAAGGATAAATAAGCTAGCCTGCATGCAGCCTTTTTTTGTCCACAGATGGTCACAGATGAGCAGCAAGCTGCTTGTTTACCGCAGAGACGCGCGGAGTCGCACAGAGTTTTTGACCGGCAGAGCGTAGAGGGGAAAGGATACACAGATGGTCACAGATGAGCAGCAAGCTGCTTAGAAGCCTAAAAAATTCCCGGATCGGGGAACTTACCTGGTCCGGTATATCCTTGTGCCGTGAGTCCTTTGCAACAAGGGTGATCGCTCCTTCCCACAGGGCCGTCAAAACATTATTCCCGCCTGGATGTTATCAGGTATAGAAGGACCGGATGGTCAGGAAAGCATTAATAACAGGTAAAATCACCATTCAGACTCAAAAGCAATGGCAGCAGGAATTGAAAAACAAAAGTACAGGGTGGTCCGGGCGGATAAAGGATTCGAGATCCGCTACTACCCACCGGCAACCCTGGCTACGGTGTACACCGCTGCTCACTCCTACAGGGAGATCTCTTCGCCTGGGTTCCGCAGGCTCGCAGGCTTCATCCTTGGCGGCAATGCCTCCCGTTCAAAGATATCTATGGCCTCACCTGTACACATGGACATCAACGATTCCAGGTCGTCTATGAGTTTTGTCATGCCATCGAAATACGATATCACGGACCTGCCCGACCCGAACGATCCGGGTGTGGTGCTAGAGAAGAGCAAGGAGGAGTATGTTGCCGTGCTGCGTTTCGGGGGTTACGCCTCCGACGAAGCGATCCGTCGCAATTCTGAAAAACTTGAAAGCCTCCTGAAGGCGCAGGGGATCTACACCACATGGTCCGTCATCTATCCGCACCACG
>CAYSAH010000694.1:0-1742 GCA_964428945.1 uncultured Bacteroidaceae bacterium
GATTAGAAAAACTGCACTTACAAATTGTAAGCCTTAGAAAATCCGAAGGGATTCCGGAATGCTTCGTACAGCCTCTTTACATTTTCATTTTTTTGCAGATACATTGCAATAAGTCTTAGGGATTAGTCCTGCTTTGTTTAATTCTCTTTGTGTTTTCTTTGTGATTCTTTGTGCAATGCATGTGCTGCAGGCAAGTATATAAGAGGTATTCTGAATTATTTCTCTTCTTCCGTATCTCCTCTCCTTTCCCTCAGATCTGTTTCAATTTTTTCCAGGGTCTTGTTATCAAGTTTATAGAAGAAGAGAAAGGAAGTACCGATGATCGCGAGCACCGCAGGAATAATACTGATCAGGAGCTTTATTCCCAATACTGAATCAGCGCTCTGGACTATATTGGCCTTGTATCCCACGATGGTAAGCACCATCATGCTGATCCCTGCCCCTATTGCCACGCCAAATTTCTGAGCCATGGTGGAAGTTGAATAGATGAGGGCCGTTGCCCTTCGACCCGTTTTCCACTCCGAGTAATCCGCTGCATCGGCAAGCATGGAGAAGAGCAAAGGGATTCCGGGCCCGGAGGCCAGGGAAAATATGATCTGAAGAGAGAACAGAAGAACGATGTTATGGGGCTTCACTATAATAAATGCAATTGAAGAAAGAATAATAATCAGGTTCGACCATATATACAATTTTACCTTTCCAAAGCGCTGCGACAGCCAGGTCGTTGGCAGGACCCCCAGTGCCACCGCAATGGTACCGCTCATCATGAAAGCAGCTGACAGGGATTTGTTCCCAATGTAATACTCAAAATAATACATGATCGATCCCGAACGCACCACTACGTAAATAAGGGTGAGAACAGATATTCCAAGCAGCAGCCACCATGGCCTGTTGTTAAAAAGGTCCTTCAGGTCAAGGCCTATGTTCGTCTTTTCTGAAGAGATTGGCCGGACGCGTTCCCTGGTGCTTAGAAATACGACCAGGAGCGCCAAAACCCCAATTCCTCCGATGATCATCATTGTATACTTGTAGCCCAGGGCATCGTTCCCGTTTCCCAATTTCGAAACCAGGTTAACGCCCATCCATTGTACCAGCATGGTTGCCCCATAGGCAAAAACCAGTTTAAAGGATGAGAGGCTGGTCCTTTCCCTCGCATTCGGAGATACAACACCAATAAGGGAATTGTATGGAACCATTAATATTGTATAAAAAACCAGCACCATGAACTGGGTACCATAGGCATACAGCAGCTTCAGGTTGCCTTCAATCGCAGGGGTTGTATACATTAACACAAAAGCAATCCCGATGGGAATACTGAACCAGATCAGGTAGGGACGGTATTTTCCCCACCTTGTTTTAGTGCGGTCGGCGATGAAACCCATCACGGGGTCGTTAACCGCATCGAAGATCTTTACAATTACAAACATCCAGCCGACCTGCTTTGGGCTGATGCCAAAAGTGTCGGTGTAGAAAACGGGAAGAAAGAAGATGATCCCCTGCCAGAAGGAGCTTGCGGCAAATTCCCCGAAGCTGTACCCCAGCTTCTCTTTCAATGAGAGTTTACTCATATCATTAAGCTTAGTTAGTGTGTTAGTCAGTATTTTCAGTAACATCTTTCAAATTGTTAGTCGGAACCTGAAAGATGAATGGTATATCAAACATAAAAAAAATCCTGATAAAACAGCTGCCTCTTTTCCCGGATGAGCAGATTAGTTCAACTATTCCAATGTATAAATGACTGG
>CAYSAH010000695.1:0-1733 GCA_964428945.1 uncultured Bacteroidaceae bacterium
TGGTTCAAGGCACACAACAGAGGCTTTCGGTGATATCTATGAGCTTCCGAATAAGGAGGCATATGCCGAAACATGCGCTTCAATAGGAAATGTTTTCTGGAATTACAGGATGTTCCTTAATGCAGGGATACCCATGTATCATGACATTATCGAGAAGGTGCTTTATAACGGGATGCTGAGCGGTGTTTCGCTTTCAGGCGACCGTTTCTTTTACCAGAACCCGCTGGAATCGGATGGCGGATACACTCGCAGCCCCTGGTTTGAGGTTTCATGCTGTCCGGGAAATATTGTCCGCTTTCTCCCAAGTATAGCCGGATATATATATGCTGTCCAGGATACAGCCTTGTTGATCAATGAATTTATATCCAGCTCCACAGAGGTTGATGTGGCCGGGAACATTCTGGATATCAAAATGGAATCAGAGTTTCCATGGGAAGGGGTAGTCCGCTTGTCAATCGGGTCGAAAAAACGCCAGAATTCTACGATAAAAGTCCGGATCCCGGGCTGGTTTGAAGGCTTTGCACATCCGTCCAGCCTTTATTCCTACGAATGGTGCAGCAAAACTATGTTTACCGTGACTGTCAATGGAGAAAATACAGACTATGAGACAGTTAACCAGTACCTTGTTTTTAACAGGATGTGGAATAAAAATGATATACTGGAAATTAAGTGGGAGATGGGGACAAAGCTCGTCAGGGCATCCGACAGCCTGGAGGAAGATCAGGGTAAGCTGGCCCTGCAGAGAGGGCCGCTTATTTACTGCATCGAAGAAGCCGATAATCCTTATATTGATTTTAACCTTATTAAGATTGACACTGAAAATCCTTTCACCTATCAATGGGATCCTGACATCCTGGGAGGTATAGGAACAATCAACTTCACCGGCATTCAGGATGGTGATCAGGTTCCCCTGAAAGCAATTCCATATTATGCCTGGAGTAACCGCGGCGACGGATGGATGAAAGTCTGGATCGAATCTGCTCAGGAGTTGGGGAATTGGGATTAGGGAAAATCCGATTATTCAAATGCCTTGTGTTTATACCTGCACCATTCCTTCAAACCGCATTCCCCGCATTTAGGTTTACGGGCCTGGCAAACATAACGGCCGTGAAGGATTAACCAGTGATGGGCTATGTTATGAAGTTCCGATGGAATGTATTTTACCAGCTGTTTTTCTGTTTCCAGCGGGGTTTTGGCATTTGTGGTTAGCCCAATCCTGGCGGAAACCCTGTGAACATGTGTGTCAACGGCAAGGGCCGGTACATCAAAAGCCACCGAAGCAATAACATTGGCAGTTTTCCTGCCTACACCTGGGATTTTCTGGAGATCATCAACATTATCCGGAATAATTCCCCCGAACTTTTCCATAACAGTCCTGGCTGCTGCAACAAGGTGTTTCGCTTTATTATTGGGGTATGAACACGACTTGATTATTTCAAATACAGCATCCTGGTTGGAAACAGCCAGGCTCTCAATAGTAGGAAAGGCCTTATAGAATTCAGGCGTTATAAGGTTAACCCTCTTATCCGTGCATTGTGCAGAAAGGACAACCGCAACAAGCAGCTCATAAGGATCGTTGTAATGCAGCTCGGTCTCCGCTATCGGCCTGTTCTCCATGAACCAGGCTATGACAGCGTCGAATCTTTCTTTTTTGTTCAACCTAAAATCAGTTATCCGTTATCCGGCTATCCGTTATCCCGTCTTGAATCTTGAATCTTGCATCTTGCATCTTG
>CAYSAH010000696.1:0-1728 GCA_964428945.1 uncultured Bacteroidaceae bacterium
AGCTTCCGTCGGTTACAGCCGGAAAAACATCAACATCAGGATGTCGCAAACGAGCGTTGGAGAAAACTACCGTGCCGAAACCGGATTTGTCAGGCGTACCGGCTATAATTTCTGGGGACCCACTCTCAAATATATTTTTGTTCCCAACAAAAAGGTAGCTTCTCACGGACCCGTTGCGGATCTTGAATACTATTACGATGTGAACAATACATTAATGGATCAGGTAAACTCTTACGGCTACAATGTTGAATTTGCCAACCGGACCTTAATTTCCGCAGGAGTCAGGGATATGTTTGTTAAATTGAAGAATGATTTTGACCCCACCCACATAACCGGAGAATATTTGCCAGCCGGAAGCGAGTACCGCACACAATATGGCTTTCTGGAATATACTTCAGACAACCGGAAAATGTTAAAATGGAACGCAACTTTAGCCAAAGGGGAATTCTACAACGGAGATTTTAATTTTATTGAAGGCAAGATGAGTTACCGCTATCAGCCATACGCCAGCTTATCCGTCAATTTTACCTATACAGATCTGTTCCTGCCCGAGCCTTTTAAACCTACACAACTATTGCTGGTAGGCCCAAAACTCGACCTGACCTTCACCGATAAACTATTCCTGTCGACCTTCGTCCAATACAATGAACAGATTGACAACGTGAACCTTAACATGCGCTTTCAGTGGCGGTACCAACCGGTTTCCGATCTGTTTGTAGTTTACACCGACAACTATCTCCCCGGAACATGGAACTCACGCAACAGGGCCTTGGTTTTTAAGCTCACCTATTGGCTGAATTAAGGAAGCACTGCTGAAATTTTCACGACCATGGAAGTCACTGGCACGGAATGTAGAATGATTCCTTCATTTGTGTCATCGGTTTATTTTCTATTCAACCTTGTTGTTTTTTTCGTGGGCATACACATTAAAATAATCACGGATGGCGGCACGCACCTCATATTCAGTTGCAGTGTAGGGCAGTACATTCTGTGAATTGAACCAGATCATAAAGTCGTCAGCTTGTGCCTCGTTTAGTCCGGTAAGCAGCATAACCACTTCCTTGTTGTAGTTCCGTGAATGCATCTCCCAATTCTTTTCGAGCGATATCGCCTCCCTCACTTTTCGTTTCTGTATCTCTTTGCGGCTCAGGTAATATTGCCAGTAAGAGAGCGGATTGAACAAGGCCGCAATAACCGGAGGACGTTCATTGTATGCGTCACCTCTCAGTTCAGGAGCAAGATCAATCTGTTTACCAACCGGAATGCCATCCATATTTACACGGGCTTTGTCACCCGACACCTGTATTTCAGAAAGCGGATAAATGACTGGTTCAAGAAAGACCAGCAAAGTATTCTCAGGTGAAAAGAACCGGGGAATACGGACTGTTCTGGTTTTAAATCCCATGGCAGAAACAACAAGTGTGTCGATATTAAGCATCTCGAGGGAAAAATTGCCGGTGGCATTGGTGCTGCCCCCGCTCCTGTTCCGGTAGTTAATAATATTGGCGTAAGGTACCGGAGAGCTGTCGCCCGAACTGACCACCCTGGCTTTCAGCCTGATCAGTATGGGATCAATATCAATACCTGTATCCTGTGCAAAAACGTAATCAATTTTACACAGGAACAAGACCGCTATCAATATAAATACAGAATGCTTTGACATTTTTTCAGTAAACAGCGTCAAATATACTGTTTAACAAATTTCAAGCCTAAGTTGCAACATCTTTT
>CAYSAH010000697.1:0-1725 GCA_964428945.1 uncultured Bacteroidaceae bacterium
CTTTTTCCTTTTTACTTCCTACTTTTTCCTTTTTCCTTTACTTTCCTTTATCTTTAAACAATGTCACCTTTGACCATATACAAAGCATCTGCAGGTTCGGGCAAGACTTATAAACTCACCCTTGCATACCTTGAATTGCTCTTCCGGGATCCCTTCTCGTATCGTCATATTCTTGCAGTTACTTTTACCAATAAGGCGGCGAGTGAAATGAAATCGAGGATTCTTGACAGATTATATAAGTTGTCTATCCTCCGGGACGGCGAGATTTCTGAAGATGTCGAAACCCTTTCTGAACGAACCGGGTTAAGCCGTGAAAAGATCATCACCGTGGCGAGGGAGCTTCTGGTAAAGATTCTGAACAATTATTCAAGGTTTTCTGTAGGTACGATCGACAGGTTCTTCCAGGGTGTGATCAGGGCATTCACACGGGAAATCGGGTTGTCTGCCGGATTCAGCCTGGAACTTGACCGTGACCGGATCCTGGGAGAGGCGATCGACAGGATGTTCCTGGACCTTGCAGAGGATAAGGACCTGCTGGATTGGATGCTGAAGCTTGCTGAATCCAGGATCGAGGCAGCCAGGGGCTGGAATTTCAGGAGTGAGATCGTTAACCTCGGAGAGGAACTATTCTCAGAATCATACCAGGCTATTATGCTCGAAGAGGATAAAAAAATTGGCCGGGAGCAATTAAAGGTCTTTATTGGGGAACTGGAAAGTATAAAATCCCGGGCCGAAAAGGAGATAAAGGAAATTGCTGAAGGGAAGGTCCGGGAAATAGCACAGGCAGGGTATACTGTTGATGATTTTTATCGCAAATCCGCCGGACCTGCCGGCTTTTTTGAGAATGCGGCTTCAGGGACAAAAAAATACCTCACTGCCGGACAGAAGGAAGGAATAAAAGACATTTCCAAATGGATCTCCAAAAATGAGACAAACCAGGCGAAGATTCATTTTATTGAGTCAGTCCTGATGCCTGGAATGGCTTCGATCTATGAGAAAGTGGTGATGCTCAATACCGTTAATCAGATCAGTCAGTACGTTTTTGCCCTTGGGATCCTTGGAGATCTTTCCCTTAAGATTCTTGAAATAACAGACGAAAAGAACCTTTTCCTTTTATCGGATGCTTCCCGCTTTCTTAAAGGGCTGATTGCAGATAATCCAACTCCTTTCATCTATGAAAAAACCGGCAACGCAGTCGACCATATAATGCTTGATGAATTCCAGGATACTTCGGTTTTTCAATGGGAAAATTTTCGACCATTGATCGATCATTCTCTTTCTATTGGTAAGGATAGCATGGTGGTTGGTGATGTAAAACAATCCATATACCGATGGAGAAATTCCGACTGGAAGATCCTGGCGGATGTTCTTCCTAAATCATTCCCAGGACATGAAATAGAACTGCAGGCTCTTGACGATAACTGGCGCAGTAATGAATACATCATCAGGTTTAACAATACACTTTTCGACACTGCACCGAAAGTTATAAGGAATATTATTGAAGGCAGGATGGAGGGAGCACTGGTATCATCTGAATTCAAACTTAAATGGAATACATTGCTTGATATCGCCTACGACGAGGCAGAGCAGAACATTCCTGCCCGCTCCCTTGGTTCCGGCGGATATATCTGCGGAGAGATGCTCTTCGAAGATGAAAAAAAACACCAGGAACTGGCACTTGAAAGGTTACCTTTCTGGGTAATGGAATTGCAGGATGCAGGTTAC
>CAYSAH010000698.1:0-315 GCA_964428945.1 uncultured Bacteroidaceae bacterium
TCATATTATTTCGCCTGTTTATTCATCCCCAAACTGAGGATACTATCTTTCCCTCAGGCAGACTTCCTAGTGCCACAACTATTACAAACCCAATAACATTTCTTGGTTACAGGATCGCATACTTTTACCATTTCACCACCGCACTTTGAACACTTCACTTCAAACCTCCGTCTTTTTTCCAGTCAATCTCTGTAAATTATGCTTCTCCCTTAACTCAACACCATATTCTTTCAACTTATCTACCAATAACATTATTTTATCAACTGTTGGTTCAGGCAAATTATTATTTTTACTATCAGCCCCCAAGTTAAGAAA
>CAYSAH010000698.1:325-1722 GCA_964428945.1 uncultured Bacteroidaceae bacterium
ATATCAACGTCGAAATCGAGAACGGGTTCTATCGTAAGAAATGTCTTGAATTTCTTAGGCAAACACTTCATCCCCTCGTAACGACTTCTAGCACAGGGGGCATTAGAAACAGCCGACATATCTCTATTAGTCTCTATAGTCGTTCCCAAAATAGCACCTTTTGGAAATAAATCAATGAAGTCGCCATATCTCATAGGATTTTTAGTTTGAAACACAAATGTATTCAAACTCTCATATTTCAATGTGTGGTCAATAACTCTTTTGACCCATGCGTCTGGAACATCAGACGCAAAAAGGTCGTTCTGAAACTCCATAAAGATAGTTCTATTCGTGCCATAGTTGACTTCGAACTCTTTCTCAAGCAACCTAATCTGACCAGAAAACTTTTCGGGTCTTCCGAACCTAGTATTATTAACGTAGCAATAGGAACACTTATGGGAACACTCACCTCCCAAGTGACAATGACCATGTGTTACCCACGGATACATATTGGAACCTGCTTTGAATTTCTTTAAACTCATAATTACCTCACCTATTTTCTATTGCATTTTCCTTAAATTGGTGACTCGGATGGGATTTGAACCCATTTAAACCCTTTTAGAGAGGGTCGCATAAGCCATTCTGCCACCGAATCATTACAGCCCCTACTATATCAGGTATTATACCAAATGCAAGCAAAAAAATTATCGTTTTTGTAGATTCTGAGCCGACCCCCCAAATGTATGGAAATATCGCAAGGGTCTGAATTTCCTATCGCCAATGTAGAAAGCCCATTTATGATAGGGTCTTCCACAAAATAGAATTGTCCAAGCCCCCTCCTTGGGTATCTCTAGATAATGACGAGCAGTGGCTACCGATTTCCAAATCTGTCCAGCCCTAACAGGAAATCTGCCATTGGGTGTTACATTTACATACTTCCCCTTTAATATGAATGAGAAGAAATTCCAAGGATGGTCATGGAAAAACCTGTCATCATCCGACCTTATCCACCTATGAATTCTGATGGAATAGTTTAAAAAAATGAACGTCCACCGAATTAAATAAGGATCGTTTGGGTCAGGTCCCATGCGTTCTGCCCACCTAATCTGAAATGGTCTGAATTTTCGATATGGCTTCATCGTATTGCTATTGCCTCCATTTCAATAAGAAGATTACTCCTACACAACTTTGCTTCGATACAAGTAGAGGCGGGATATGGATCAAGGCACATAGAGTCATAGAATGCTTTACGAATCCTATTGAACTCTTCATAGTCTCTGTCTATGTCCCGTATGTATATTGTGGTTCTAACAACATCATGCCATGCCATACCAGAAGATTTCAAAACTTCTGTTACGTTATCAAACATAAGTTGCGTCTGCTTAGCGAAGTCTCCTATATGCTTGGTTTGTCCATCA
>CAYSAH010000699.1:0-1717 GCA_964428945.1 uncultured Bacteroidaceae bacterium
CGCGAATGGTTCCCGGAAATCGTTTACGACCAGCACCAGATGGGCTCTGCCGGGGTGAGATTTTTTGTCCCGCCAAATCATGACCCCATCGCAGAGAATGTACCCGCAGGTATCTTCTCATGGTCGGGACTTTTTGGGCAGAATATGGCCAACGATATGACCCTTGAGGGACTTGCCGGAGTTGCCCAGCACTATGCCTTCGACGATTACTGGCCGGGTTCAACCGAGACCTGTATCTGGAAGAATGTGATCGGATTTTTAACTGAAGCAGCAAGCGCAAGAACAGCCTCGCCGGTGTACATCGAACCCGGTGAACTAAGCGTGGCTGGAAAGGGATTATCGGAATATAAAAAGGGTGTGAATATGCTAATGCCCTGGGAAGGAGGCTGGTGGAGACTGGGTGATATCGTTGAATATGAAATTGTATCAACAATGTCTGTTCTGAAAACCGCTTCACTTTACAGGGAGGATATCCTGGAATTCAGGAATAAGCTCTGCCGTGAAATGGTTGAAACAGGCAAAACAGAAGCTCCTTTCTACTATATTCTTCCGAGAGATCAGCATGATGCCGGGGAACTGGTTGACATGGTAAACCTGCTTAAGGAACACGGAATAGATATATACCAGCTTCAAAAGGAGCTGGTAATCGATAACCTCGTATATCATATTGGCGACCTGGTAGTGCCGCTGGCACAACCTTTCAGGGCATTTATAAAAGAAGTAATGGAAGCCCAGGAATATCCGGAACGGCATTATACCCCCGGCGGAGAACTGATCCAGCCCTATGATATCACAAGCTGGTCATTGCCCCTGCACAGGCAGGTGAAAGCCATCGAAATAGAAACAAGGTTAAAGGTGCTTGAAGAGAATATTTCGCTTGTTGAAGGACCTTACTCCCAGGCGTCGGTATTGCCTGGTAATGTAACAAAGCTGATACTTCCGGTAAATTATAATGCATCCTACCAGGCGGCCTTTGCCCTGCTCGCTAAAAATATAGAAGTCGGTCGTCTTAGTGCAAATATTAGTATTGACGGAAAGATTATTGGAGAAGGAAGCTTTGTGATTTCTCTCGAGGGAAAGAACGGGAAGACAGCCCGCACCTTCATCGAAACACTGGATTTTCCCCTTATCCCGGTTTCAAAAGATGTAAACTTAAGTACTAAGCCACTGACGCTGCCTCGCATTGCCCTTGTCGAAACCTATTTCCATGACATGGATGCCGGATGGACGCGCTTTGTTTTCGACACGTACAATATTCCATTCAAAAAAATAAGACCCCACGAAATTGCAAAAGCTGAACTTTCGAAAAATTATGATGTGATCATCTTCCCCGATGTCGATAAAAACCTGCTGATGGAGGGAAAATATAAATCAGGAGAAACCTATTACCAGGGAAACTACCATCCCGACTTTACAAAAGGAATAGGCAAGGAGGGGATGGAAGAATTAATGAACTTCATTGATAAGGGGGGCCTGATACTTAGCTGGGGCGAATCAAGCGGCCTGTTCGAAGGAACAATGAAAATAAAAAGAGGCGAGGAAACCGAAGAATTCAACCTTCCTTTCAGCGATATTTCACCTTCACTGGCAAAGAAAGGGCTCGACATTCCCGGAAGCCTGGTAAAAATTAACCTTGTTAAGGACCATCCGCTGACACTCGGGATGCCGGCTGAAACCGGGGTCTTTTCAAGAGGAAAGCCCATCTTTAAAACAAGTG
>CAYSAH010000700.1:0-1717 GCA_964428945.1 uncultured Bacteroidaceae bacterium
TTGGGACGGTAGATTTACCCAGGCAGCTGCCATGGGATTAAAAGCCAGGATCCTGCTTTTTGGAGCAAGTCCACTGTTCAATAGTGAGCAGCCCTACCTGGAAGGCAAGGCTTCAAGCGAACTTTTGACCTGGTACGGAGGCTATGATCCCTCTCTCTGGGATGCTGCTGCTGAGGCTGCAAAAGATCTCATCGATAAACTGGACGCAGAAGGAGGCTACCAGCTCGTGAATACCGGAAATCCCCGGCAGGATTTCCAGGATGCCTATTACAAAAGAAACAACGGCGAAGTATTGATCGGGACAAGGGTTCGTTACCAGTCCCCTGGTCTTTGGGATGGCAACTATTATTTCTATCAAAGTGCCGACAGGTACGGGACGGCCTGTCCGACCGTAGAATACGTTGATATGTTTGGCATGGACAATGGCATTGCAATAGATGAGCCCGGCTCAGGCTGGGATGCTGCCAATCCATGGGCAAACAGGGATCCCAGGCTCTACGAAACTGTTCTGGTCAACGGAGATGCTTTCCAGGGCAGAACTGCTGAACTCTGGATCGGAGGCCGTGAACGCAAGGACGACAATTTCAAGGGTACCATGTCGGGATACGGACTTAGGAAATTTTTACTCGACCGGGACAATGCCACGTCCTTCCAATCTGTCGTTCACTGGCCCTACCTCAGGCTTGGAGAGATCTTCCTTTCATATGCCGAAGCCTTGAATGAGGCCAACCAAGGCCCAACTGCCGAAGCATACCAGTATGTAAACATGATCAGGGAACGCGTCGGCCTGGCTGAGCTGCCAACAGACCTGGACCAGCAAGGATTCCGTGAAGCGGTTCTCAGGGAAAGAGCCTGTGAATTTGGCTTCGAGGAAGTACGGTGGTTCGACCTGATCCGGTGGAAGCAGGAAGACAGCTTTACCATGCCCCTGCACGGGACAAATACCTATAATAACGGGGACGGGACCTTCACCTACGAAGAAGTAGAGTTGCCTGCACGTTACTGGAAGGACCACTGGAGCCCAAAATGGTACCTGAGTGCCTTCCCTCCCGATGAAGTGTATAAAGGATATGGCTTGGTGCAAAATCCCGGCTGGGAATAAGTATAATCTGCTAATCAATGTAAAATGAAAAATATTAGAATCAACGCTTTCATTACCAGCCTGGCAGCCCTGTTTTTTATGGGACAGGGAGCAAATGCCCAGGAAAGTGTAGCTGATACGGCGGACCATTCAGAAAAAAGGATCGATCTTGGGTACAACTATTCAAAACCTGCGTCTGAATCGACCGCAGCAATTGATTGGATCGGTGCTGAAACCTTTGCTTCCTCCTCGGCTCTTAACCCTGAAGAAAGCCTGTATGGAAGGTTGCCTGGCTTAATTGTTCTGCAGAACGGGGGTTTCGCCGATGAACGGAATCCAACCATGTTCATCCGGGGTAAAAGCACCTTTCGGAATGCAAATATCCTGGTCTTGGTTGACGGGGTTGAAAGGGATATCTCCACCTTGGTGAATGAAGAGATCGAGAGCGTTTCTGTTCTTAAGGATGCAGCCGCCCTGGCACTTTTCGGAATGCGCGGGGCTAATGGGGCGATCGTCGTGACCACGAAGCAGGGGAAGTATAATGATTACAGGGTTAATATTTCCTACGACCGTTCCATCAATACTGCATTTCGCATTCCCGAATTCCTGGATGGATATAATTATGCGCTTGCAGTA
>CAYSAH010000701.1:0-1712 GCA_964428945.1 uncultured Bacteroidaceae bacterium
TACATCTTCAACATAGATTATGCGTTTGACCCTGAAATCGAGTATTGTAATGCCCAGATCCCTGACTTTTTCGTTGGAGGATTGCAGGATCATACTCTGAATTTTTTCCCTTCCAACCTTAATATTTATGAGCGTATCTCCAACTTCCTCTCCTACTGAACCTGAAGGGATTGGAACCCTGTTACTTGTACGCACAATTTCCTCGAGATTATGGTTTGCGATATAATCGCGTGTTTCCCCGTCAAGTATATCGTCAAGTCTTGATTGCGCTCCTCTTTCATTGGTCAGACGCTTAAAAAACTGAAGCGGATCAACAATTTGCCAGCGGGCATAGGCATCAACAAAAATGAATTTTTTATCCTTGGTAGGCACCTGGTTCGGATCACCATCCCACTCCATATATCTTTTTTCAAAATAATTGGTCTTCTGGGTGAATGGAGCTTTAATCTTTAAACCCGGTGTAGTCTTGGCTTCTCCTATTGGTTTTCCAAACTGGGTTATGACAACCTGTTCAGTTTCCTTGACGATATAGGTGCTTTGCACAATCAGAATGATAGCAACTAATATTATAGCCAGCTGAATTATTAATTTTTGAGTCATTGCTTTCGTGTATTATTATTTTCCGGTGAGTTGCATCTGAAGAAGGGGTAATACATTATTACCTTTCTCGTCGGTGATGATCTTATGTCCCAGTTTGGGGATTGCAGTATTCATTGTTTCAAGGTAGATCCTGCGTTTAGTGACTTCGGGAGCTTTTATATACTCATTATAGAGAGCTGAAAACCTTGTAGCTTCACCCAATGCATTATTCACCCTCTGGGTTGCATAGCCTTCAGCTTTCTGGATAGTTTCCTCAGCCTGACCGCTTGCCTTGGGAATTACCTTATTATATTCCGATTTTGCCTGGTTTATCAATGTCTCTTTTTCCTGCTGGGCCTGGTTTACAGCGTTGAACGCATCCTTAACCGGATCGGGAGGATTAACATCCTGCAATACAACCTGTTCAATTTTGATTCCCAGGGAATATTCATTGCACAACTTCTGAATTTCCTCAAACACCTGTGTAGCTACTTCAGTTCTTCCCACAGTCAGGACTTCATTCACAGTACGGTTGCCAACAATTTGCCGCATGGAAGCTTCAGAGATATCACGCAGGGAGTTTATCGGATCCCTGACTTTGAAAAGAAAGCTGTATGGATCACTGACACGATATTGTACAACCCACTCCACATCAGCGAGGTTAAGATCTCCCGTGAGCATAAGGGATTCTTCCTGGGTACCCTCCTTTGTAAATTTCGACTGAATTCCGGCACTAAGTGTACGAAAGCCAAATTCCTCCTTCTGTTGTCTTTCAACCGGTACTCTGATCATTTTTTCAACAATCGGCATTTTAAAGTTAAGCCCTGGTTCCACCTCGCGGACATATTTTCCAAAACGTGTAATGACACCAACTTCTTCCGGGCCGACCTGGAAAAATGATGTCCAAAGAAAAATTATCATCACCAAAACAACAAAGATCTTCCATATGTTAGGCAGAAATTTTTTCCATTCGGGTGGCAGATCAAGTAAATCAATTATATTAGCCATATTATCTGAGTATTGGATTATTTTCAAAGATAGCAATTATGGCTGAGTAAAGCCAGCTATTAATGCAATAATCCCTTTTAGTATTCATAAAGGGAAGATAGAGCGGATCTTATGAGCCTATAAGA
>CAYSAH010000702.1:0-596 GCA_964428945.1 uncultured Bacteroidaceae bacterium
TGGCGCGGCTCATCCGGTGAAATGATTTATATGCTTTTGGAAGAGTTAGGTGAAATCAGTTTACTGGACAAGGATATTGCAACGTGCCTTTATGTTGCCATAATGACAGATACAGGAAATTTCAGGTATGCGTCTTCTTACGCAGAAATATTTAATATCGGAGGCGTACTGGTTAATGCAGGTATTGACAAGGACCAGATATTCACAAATGTATATGACAGTTATTCTGAGCAGCGGATGAAACTTATGGGCTATTGTATGTCTGAAAAAATGGTCGTTTTGCCAGAATTTAATACTGCCTATATCAGTGTAAGCAGGGAGGAACTGAAGAAATTCGATCATAAGGTTGGAGACACGGAAGGCTTTGTTAATATCCCATTTTCAATAAAAGGAATAAAGTTAACAGCCCTTTTTATCGAGAAGAAAAAACATGTGAAAATATCATTCAGGTCAAAGGGGAATTTTTCAGTGGATGCGCTGGCTTCAAAATATTTTAATGGTGGAGGCCATATCAATGCAGCCGGGGGTGAAACCGAACTTTCTATCGAAGAGTCCATTGATCTGTTTATTTCAAAACTGGCTGAATACAAAGATGA
>CAYSAH010000702.1:606-1708 GCA_964428945.1 uncultured Bacteroidaceae bacterium
GAGCTCATTTAGGACATATTTCTTCCTGGGAGCTTTTGTCCTGCTTTCGGTTCAGTCCTGCAAAACTCCGGTTCAGGAAGGACCAGACAATTCCCTTGGTTCGTATAAGAAATCCTTTGTAGAGACCAACCGTTACATGAGGGAAAGAAACAGGGAATTAATTATGGCGTTTATAGAACGCGTGGGCTGGAACATGACAGAAACTTCAACGGGATTATGGTATATGATCCTTGATCCTGGTGGTAATATCCCTGTTGAAAGGAATAAACTCGTATACTATGCATACGAAACCAGGCTAATTAATGGAACATTTTGTTATGCCGCAGATACCACAGCCCCCGGGAAGATCGTTGTAGGTAAAGGGAATATCGAAGCTGGATTGGAAGAAGGTATGTTATTGCTCAGGAATAAAAGCAAAGCCAGGTTCATCATCCCACCTTACCTGGCACATGGGAATTTTGGTGACCGTGATAAAATTCCAGGATCGTCGATTTTGATCATCGACGTTCAGATACTTGATGTTAAAAATTAAAAAGGAACGCAACGTTGCCTTAAAATGCAGCATCTTTAAATAAGTTATGTAGATTTGCAAATGTATTTCCATATATAAAAAGAATGATCAGAAGAGGATTAATGTTACTGGTTTCAGTATTGTTTCTTGTAAGTGCAGGATGCAAGAAGGACAATAATTACGATTTACTGAGTGCCGAAGAAGAGCGCTATTTCAAATTATACATGGATGCAAATTATCCCGATCTTGATTCAACTGACAGCGGTTTGTATTTCATTGAATATGTTGAAGGTACCGGAGCTTCTCCCGACACGGGCGATTATGTTTTAATAAACTACCTGGCCTATACCATTCCGGATGAAAAAGTTGTAGATACCTATAACGAGGATTGGGCCCGTGAATATAATCTCTATACAAACGGAGTCCTTTACGGTCCCTATAAATTCAGGCATGGCTCTGAAATGGAGGGGATGAAAGAAGGACTTTCCATGATGAAAGAGGGAGGAATTGCAAGGTTGATTTTTAGCAGTAAACTTGGTTATGGTGCCGACGGACTTGGAAAGATCGGGGAATTTGAGTCCCTGATGTATG
>CAYSAH010000703.1:0-1705 GCA_964428945.1 uncultured Bacteroidaceae bacterium
TTCTTTGGCCAACCCGACACAGCCGAAACAGTAAGTACAGTCTGAACAAGAGACACAATGAATCAAGTACGCGCTTCCCGTACAATGGCGACATTCGCGCAAATAGGCTGATCCGTGGCAGGAATTGCAGGCCCCGCCGGTTACGGAGGTATTCATATGCTTTAATGTTCCGGTTGTACCTTCCACACTGACAAAAATTCCTGTACCAAAGTTAATCTGGCTTTTGGTATAAAAATTCCCGCTTTGGTCGGATGACAAGGTGGTCAATACAGTTCCGCCTCCGTTTGCCTGTGAGGTCACTTTTATTTTAGCTCCAGGATAAGCGCCATTTAAGGCCTGGTTATAAACTGATCCTGCCATTTTGAAATCTTTGTGGCAGGAAATGCAGTTTTTCCCGGCATTGTGGCTGCGGCCACCTGCCTCATCATCGTCATCATCCTCCTGTTCACAGGAAACAGCTAAAACGACCAGGAAAACCAGGCCGGCAATCAGAATTTTTTTAATCATTTTGTATATTTTTATGCTCTAAACTGTTTTTCACATCAATTAGTATAGCCATTATTAAAACGACGGCCAAATTAGCATAATTTAACAAGGATCATGGAAAGGATTACGTTGTTTCATTTTGAAAGCCCTTTTATCAAAGTTACCATCGAAGCCTGGTTCAGGGAGGAATGGCTGATGGTGGAAGGGTACGATATCGGCTCAAGGGTGGAGGAGATCTGGGGAGACAGCGATTACGAATATGCATTGGGGGTAAATCAGTAAGAATTGAAGAAACTGTACCCCCTCCTGAATGTTGATCAGGGGGACAAAGAAGCCTTACTCAGCGCAATAGCCGAAAGGTATCATACCAACTCCTGTTACAGCGAAATCATGAATCTGTTGAACCAAAACGGGATAAAAGCAGAAACTTTCTCCTGGACTTAAAGAATCGACAATTGAGCCGGCCGGCAACAATTATCATTCATTTGCCACAAAGACACTAAATCACTAAGAAATCACCAAGGATCCAATTCAACTGACTTTGTGGATCTTTGTGTCTTTGAGTCTTGGTGGCCTGAAATGTTGTATAAGAGAATGCTTTAAATGCGAAATGAGAATACTTATTCCTGCCATTTTATGTTATTCATCCGGAAAAAAACCACTTGCTATGAAAAAACTTGAACTCGCTGTCAAAATCACTAAAATCCTGGCCTTTCCTGCTGTTGCAGCGCTTGTTTTTCTCTTCCTGGCACTGGCTGATATTGCAGATGGCCATGAAAATCTGACGATGGAGTGGTATGTTGCCGGGATCTGCCTGATGATCCTTGGGATATTCACGTTGTCAACCATTGTCATGCTGGTACTTCAATCAAAGTATATGGAAGTGACGGATTACAGTTCATCAATATAATCCAATCACGTTAATCCGCACTAATTGGCAGGCAGCCATGATTTCATTTACTTAATCCAGGCTTACCCCCCCACCCGTCAGGTAGGATAGACCAATAATTCTGACGGATACGGGATTTTCTTCTGCTCCTGAAGAAATAAGTCCCTGTTGTATACTCACTGGACTATATTTTTTAATTTTATACCCAAATTGGCTTTGATGTGAGGAGCACCTTATTGATATTCTCTTTGATCATCTGCGGGTTTAATGCGTTATGCCAGGATGAAATATTGTCCGGATTGTACTTCTCCTCTCATGAAGTCCTTCAGG
>CAYSAH010000704.1:0-1694 GCA_964428945.1 uncultured Bacteroidaceae bacterium
CTTTCCTTGAAAATGTTATAGCCCGACAGCATTTCGTCGGCTCCTTCCCCGGTAATAACCACTTTGATCCCGTTTTCCCTCACCAGGCCCGAAAGCAGCATCATGGGAGTCGGGGCTGTGCGGATCATGGGGATCTCGGAATGCCAGACGACCTTCGGAAAGTTTTCGGCGATGTCTTTCGAGGTACAGTTAATGGAGCGGTGGTTTGTATTGAAATACCTGACGGCATCGGCCTGGAAGGAACTTTCATCGAAATCCTTTTCCCCGAATGTGATGGAAAAGGTATTCAATACACTGGGTTCTATCTTCTTAATATAGGAAACCGTTGCCGCGGAATCGATCCCGCCGCTCAGGTAAGCGGCAACTTCAACATCGGCCCTCAGGCGTATCCTTATTGCATTTGTAAACAGCTCATCGAAACCTTCGAGGTAATCAACTACATCCAGGCTGCTTTCCTGGTCAGCAAAGCTCAGCTCCCAGAACTTCTCAATCTTTAAGCCCGACTTATCCAGTAAGAGACAATGCCCCGGGGAAAGCTCCTTGATCCCTTCAAAAACCGAAGCAGGTGTGATCGTTGTCCAGTAGGTCATCATCTGGAGCAATCCTTCCCCCGAGATCATTCGCTTTACTGAGGGATCCTCGAAAATACTTTTTATCTCGGAAGCAAATAAGAAGTTTCCGTTCTCATGAAGGTAGAACAGGGGCCTGATCCCCACCCTGTCGCGCGCCATAAAAAGCGCCTCTTCCCTGTTGTCCCAGATGGCAAAAGCGAACTGACCATTTAGCATGGACAAACAGTTCTTTCCATAAAGGGCGTAGAGCTGAACCAGGACCTCTGTATCGGAAGTGGTTCTGAAGGAATAGCCCTTTTTTACAAGGTCCGCCTTCAGCTCTACATAATTGAAAATCTCCCCGTTGAAAACGATCCAGTACCTGCCGGAAGCATCGGAGATGGGCTGCTGTCCGCCCGAAAGGTCGATGATGCTTAACCTCACATTTCCGATTGTTGCCCTGTTTGAATGATAGATACCACTCTCATCAGGCCCACGATAGTAGATCCTGGAAAGCATTCGTTCCACCAATCCTTTTCTTATATGAGGATCAGCTTTGTTTATCACTCCGGCGATACCACACATAGGATCTTAAGCTGATTGTTTCCTGAGAACAAACTGAGTTATGGCATTGATGGATTCGAAGTTGTCTTCCACCATATCTGCATCCGTGGTCCTGATTTTAAAGGTATCTTCCAAAAAAGTGATCAGCATCACCAGCCCCATGGAGTCGAGGAAGCCGTTCTTAAAGATCAGTACATCATCTGTAATGTTTTCCTTGCTTGAAAATGCGTTGTCGTATACATATTGGAATACGCCTTTTTTAATTTCTTCTGTGCTCATTAATTTTCTATTTCCTAATTGTGGTTAATATTTTCTTTCCTGAAAAGAAGGCTAAAAATAACTAAAAACAAAGATTCCAGCGTATTCTCAGGCTACTTTTAGTCAAGATTCAACATGATTTCCATGTATGTACGTTTTTAAGCCTTAAAAGTTCGAATCAGGGGAAATTATGAATTGACAAATTCATATAGAATTTTATTTTGCCTGGCAAAGAAAAAGATCAATTTGTCAATATTTTTATGCCTTAGTTTCTTTGCGCCTCTTCGTGTCTTCTTTGTGTTCCTTTGTGAAATAACGGTT
>CAYSAH010000705.1:0-1692 GCA_964428945.1 uncultured Bacteroidaceae bacterium
TTTGCTAAGGTAGCGGTTGAAGGAATTAAAAAGATTGTAGATGATGCCGGATATGAATTTGTCTTATTGGAGAACTATACAGAAAAATCAGATTTGCTGAAAGCTGTGGCTGAGGCTGATGCTCTGATCATTCGCAGTGATATTGTGGATGCTGAAGTGGTTGATGCAGCAACAAAACTCAAGATTGTGGTCAGAGCCGGAGCCGGTTACGACAACATTGATCTTGCTGCTTGTACAAAAAACAATGTAGTGGCTATGAATACCCCGGGACAAAATTCCAATGCCGTGGCAGAGTTGGCTATTGGCATGATGATCTATCATGCTCGTGGATTTTTTAATGGGAAACCAGGTACTGAATTGTTGGGAAAGACAATTGGTATTCATGCCTATGGTAATGTGGGAAAACATGTGTCACGCATTGCCAAAGGTATGGGTATGACGGTTTATGCTTTTGATCCTTTTGTTGACAATAAAATGATTGAGGCAGATGGCGTTATTCCTCTTATGTCAGTGGATGAACTTTACAGCAAATCCCAGTACATCTCCCTGCATATTCCGGCTACTTCCGAAACAAAAAATTCCATTGGATACAATCTGCTGATGAAAATGCCTGAAGGTGCTGTTCTGGTGAATACAGCTCGTAAAGAAGTCATCAACGAGGAAGAACTATTGAAAGTTTTTACTGAACGCAAGGATTTCGGATATTTGTCAGATATTGAACCTGCTTGTTTGGCAGAGATGAAGGAAAAATATCCTACACGGTTTTACTGTACACCTAAAAAGATGGGTGCCCAAACAGAAGAAGCTAATGTAAATGCCGGTCTCGCAGCTGCCAATCAGATTGTTGATTTCTTTGAAAAAGGAGATGTTAAGTTCAAGGTGAATTAGTAATTTCTGGTTTTTTAATAAAACCGGTGCTGTGGTTAGTAAGATTACGGTTCCGGTTTTATCTTTTTATGCGCTTCATGTACATCAAGGCAACAAAGCGGTAGGCGATATGAGCAAATTTGGTGAATGGAAGATAGATGACTACAAACCATATGCACAGCAAATGGAAAACATAAAAGTAATATCCGCTGACTGAATTGGTAAATCGGGCAAATTCTACAAGAAAACCACTGAATACTAAAAGCAGGAAGGAAATCAGAAAAGACCAGTCGGGAAAGGAGGTTTTTGTAACGGCATCATTCTTTTTTAGCCGCTGAATAATCATCATGATAAGTCCGGATACCAATCCAAGTCCGAAAATATTTCCCGCCATTTTTACGGGATGCAGAAAGGACATGGGATAAGCTTCAATCAGTACGGCAATGATGGCGAAGGCCGTTACAACCAACAGCCCTGTAAATCCATAAAAAACAAGAATGTGTGCAATTTGCCTGTACCTGTTTTGCTGACACTTGCCGAATTTTTCATGAACGGCAAATTCTTTCAAGGCAAGTAGAAAGGATGTCCTCCACGCTGTTTTTTCTTCTCTATCAGGGAAGTGCTGTTTTATCTTATTATAGAAAGTTTTAAGACTGAAATAGAAAAGCATATAAGACAACAAGGTGATAGCTGTGAAAGAGATATTCAACCATGCATGCGGAAAGAAAGCAGAATAATTCACGGGATTTAATTCTATATTGAAGTTGGCAGCAAAATAGAGTATGAGTAATATAATGAGAAGCGGAAGGCCAATACTCAAAGGCA
>CAYSAH010000706.1:0-1687 GCA_964428945.1 uncultured Bacteroidaceae bacterium
AGGCCGGCACCGTTTACCAGGCAGGCTATGTTCCCATCGAGGGCGATGTAGCTCAGGCCATGCTTTCCTGCCTCCACTTCCTTTGGATCTTCTTCATCCAGGTCCCGCAGTGCCAGTATTTCCGGGTGGCGGTGCAGGGCGTTTTCATCGAATCCCACCTTCGCGTCGAGTGCGATGACATCGCCCGCCGGTGTGGTAATCAACGGGTTTACCTCAACCAGGCTGGCGTCCTTGTCCCAGTAAAGCCGGTACAAGCCGGTCAGCAATTTGTCGACCTGCTTCAACTGCGCCTTGTCGGAGAAACCCAGCCCAAAGGCAACCTGTCGCCTGTGGTACGGTTGCAGCCCCTGGGCAGGATCAACAAATACCCTGGTGATCTTTTCCGGTGTTTCCGCCGCCACTTTTTCGATTTCGACACCGCCCTCCGTTGAGGCAATTATGACTGGACGGCTGCTGGCGCGATCAAGGGTGATCGCAAGGTAATATTCCTTTTCAATGTCGCATGGCACGGTGAAGTACAGTGTCTTGACAACCTTTCCCTCCGGACCGGTCTGATGCGTGACCAGGGTGTTTCCCAGCATTTTGCCGGCTGTCTCCGCCGCCTCCTGAGCGTTATTACATATGTGAACCCCTCCCTTGAATCCATCGGTAAAGGTGCCTTTACCGCGTCCGCCGGCATGTATCTGGGCTTTCACAACGACCGGTCCCTCCGGCAACTGCTGCAGCGCTTCCCTAATCTCGTCTGCCGATTTTACGGATATCCCCCTGGATATTGGTACACCAAACTCGGCAAACAGTTCCTTCGCTTGAAACTCGTGTATATTCATCGGTATGCTTGGTACGAGTTGTGTAGCCCACTGAGTCAGCTGACAACCCTTTTCTTGAGCGCTTTTTCACTTCCTTTTCGGGAAAACTGCGTATTTAGTAAAAGGCTTTTCCGGGGTTATTATTAAATAAATTGTCAATAATCTGTAAATAATGGGTAAAACCCCTCATTCTTTCTAGGGTAAACTATTTACTTGACGAAATTATTACAATTCCTAGTAATAGAGAGGTCTCATTAAGAATTCGTGTCTTCTTTCTTAATGGATAAATTTAAAAGCTGCTGTTAAGATGGTATCACCTAAACGAGAGGAAAGGATTTCCTTGGGTAAGGGCGCATCCAGGAAACAGGAAGACCTGGCGCTGCATGTATTGCATTCGCTGGATCAACCGATCTGCATCATCGATGCGGAAGACTGTTTCCTTTTTGCGAACAAGTCCTATGCCCAGTTGTATGCCATCGGACCAGAGACCATTCGGGGAATCTCGATCAGGAAACTGGTTGGCAGCAGCTTCTACAACAAGCAGATAAAGGTGTTGCTTGAGAGGGCCCGCAAAGAGGGCTCGATTCAGTTCAGTGGATGGATCGACTATCCGGAAATTGGCAGGCGTTATGTCGAGCTGGATATCCGGCAGTACACCTATCCCGATCTGATCGGCAAGGAGTGCCTGATTTTGCAGCACAAGGATGTGACCGAGCGGATTGAACTGGATCAGCGTAGAAAGAAATCCCTCCACTACCAGGAATACCTGATGGGCAACGCACCGGCTATGACATGGCTGGCTGGAAAGAACCTGGTTCCCTATTTCTACAATGACTCGTGGTTGAATTTCACGGGTTGCACACACGTCGAGCAGATTCGTG
>CAYSAH010000707.1:0-1686 GCA_964428945.1 uncultured Bacteroidaceae bacterium
AAAAATGATATCGTAATTATCCCCACCACTATTCCTATTCGATGAAAAATATCTTTCACTTCTGGCGGCCGGGTAAGGTAGATCTGAGTTGTAGTCATCATTAATTGTGTTAAGTTTTTCAAGAGTTGTTGGGGTGTCAGTGATAATGGTTTCATATTCAAATTCATAATCTGGATCGATTGGGAAACATCCAAAGAGAATTAGAGTGATTATCAAAATGGTGGCTGCCTGTTTCATAGGGTAATTTTTAATCTTGTGTTAATGCTTTAACAGCAAAAATTATTCCACAATTAATTTAAGTAAGATAAAATGTCCCGTTATGCTTAGGCGTATTTATCAAAATTGTCTCTGGCTCGTAACGTGCTATCGCTTAAGCATAACGGCCCGGCGGTAGAATTAGTAAGCGTTACCCGACGAAGCATCCGGGCACTTATCCTGGTACTTTAGGCAGAAAGCTATCACGGTGCGAGGAGGGTACGGCGTGGTTTTTGCCATCAAGGCAGAAGTTTTGTGGCCTATATGAGTTTCGCAGTACAACTATTATTGAGAGCAGGTAACAAGTCAGGGTGCACTAAGTATTATTGAGGGCACTGGAGCGATCGCGGTATGATGATAAACAAATCTATCATGGGAGCAGGAGTAGGGCAAAAACCATGACGAGCTTATTAATTTTACCGTCCGTGTTAGCATTTCGTGCAATTTTTAAAGTTTCATATTGAGTCAAGGTTTCGGCCTTTGAAGAAGTCATTTATTCAGTCCTTATGAATTTTCCTTCTTGGCTAATTTTGTATTTCTTTGTTTTTACTGATAATGAATCAGTCCCGGCTATCTCATCTGTACCATCTAAGTTAATCTTTCTAGTAATTGTACTATCAATGAAAACAATCTGCATATCTGGAAAAATAGTCTCAAAATTATCTATGTAAATACCCATATCTCCCATCACATTTTCATAAACAGGATGTGAATCAATCTTGGTACCTTTTTTGTCAAATGTGATAATTATTGGTGTACCAACATCTGTAGGTATGTTTCCTAAAATCGCGATGAAAGTCTTTGTCTCAAATAGCAGTCCAAATACACCAAACCCGCTTAACTCAGTCTGGATCTGATTGAAGAAAGTATTGTCTTCGATATAGCTCAGTTTCAATTTATACTCCTCTCTAGAATTGAATGTTAAAGGAGTTTCAATATGTTTGAGCTGTTTGATAAAAGCACGAAATTGTAACTCATCTTTATTTGATTTGCCTGAACAACTTGCTAAAATCAGCAAGAGTATAAATAAAAAGATTTTCTTTACCATGTTATATTGTCATTTTAAATGAGGTAAACGGGTCAGGTGATTTAGTTGGCTTACCTTAAGGATTAAGTATTTGAGCATATTTAAAGTTATTAAAATATACTGAATCCTGATCGTCAATAGAAAATTTGATTTTGTCCGTTAGCATTCGTGCCGATTAAGTCATCACGTATTTGTCTCGCTATAAGAAAATTGTCCCCCGAGTGCACGATGCATGAATGCTAACGGCCCGGCGGTAGAATTAGTAAGCGTTACCCGACGTAGCCATCCGGGCAGTTGTCATGGTGCTTTAGGTAGTAAGTATTCACGGTGGCAAGACAGGTACGGCGTGGTTTTTGCCATCCGGGTACAAATTATTGTGAACATTATGTGCTTCGCGGTAAAAT
>CAYSAH010000708.1:0-1682 GCA_964428945.1 uncultured Bacteroidaceae bacterium
GCGGATAAGTTAAGGGGACTACTGGAAAAACAGAACGAAGGGAAATGAAAATGGCCACGTGGAACGGAGAAGAAAGACGGAACAACCGCATTTCTAAAGATGATTTGGAGTTGATAGTTGAAGGCGTAACAAACGCACTTGATGGCCATTACTGCCGGTTTGCGAATATTAAAACAGAGGACATGAACGCTGTTATTCCCTTCATGCTTTCGTTTAAAGGCATCACAGAAAAGACGGGAATGCTGGTCTGGAAAATAGTTATCGGTTTTGTAATGATGGGTTTTTTGGGCTTAACGGCATTGGGATTTTGGGATAAGTGGAGTGGCGTCAAATGAGACTATACAATCCAACAGGCAAAGGAATACGTTCTGATTCAGGCGGTGATGGACACTTTGGAGCAAGAAGAGGAAAGCGGAAACACGAAGGGATAGACCTTCTGTGTAAGCCTGGACAGGTTGTTATAGCTCCTATTGCCGGTAAAATAATTCGTTCATATCCTTATCAGAACGACAGAGTATATACAGGCGTATCAATTTTGGCTGACTATTACATGGTTAAATTATGGTATCTTACGCCTTATGAAGACTTAATTATAAGCAGGGTTGAGGTGGGTCAGGAGATAGGATTAGCGCAGGATATATCTGTTAAATACGGTGGTGAAATGAAGCCTCATATCCATATGGGTTTCTGGTCATTACATCCAACAACATTACTTAACCCTGAAGATTTTCTTGAACCTATTGAGGATGGGAAAATCGTCAAACTTAAAAGTGGTGGCTACTGACATGAACTCACTAAAAGACTTTGTAAAACTGATTTGCGGAACGATAGGCGCAGGGATATTATTCATTGTCGGGTATTTTAAGATATTCGGGAGGAACAAATGAACTTCATAAGAATAATATGTGAAATAATAGTGAACCTTGTAATTGAATATACTTTATATTTCATCATGTTTATTCTTATGCTTTTTTATGGTCTTATATGGCTGATTTTAAGGATAACAGACAAAGGAGAAAAAACATGAAAGAACTAACATTTTTTATTCAGCTAATGCCTCTTATTCTTGAGCTTATGAAAATGGCAGAAAAAATATTCACGAAAGAAAAATCAGGAGCAGAAAAGAAAGCGGCTGTTATAGAAGGTGTAAATGCTATTTATGATGGGGTACACGGAATATCAACAGGCGGACAAGCCGAAACGCTTACTGCGATAAAACCGCTGGTTGCCCCAACGATTGATATATTTGCAAGCCAACTGTTCCCGAAGGAAGAACATTGATTCGCTACTCTGACTTAAAAGAATACCAGAAAGCTATAATATGTAACGGATGCGGCCCCAAAGGCGGCTGGATACCCGTACCGGAGTTCTTCTGTCACGCTTCATGTAATCATCACGACTTCAACTACTGGCTCGGATACAGGGAAAAAGACAGGTTAAAAGCCGATAATCAGTTCTATAAGGAAATGCGAAAAGACGCTGGTTGGAATCCCTTGAAGCTGTCTATTGCCCTTACATATTATCTTGCTGTCAGGACTTGCGGATGGTCATGTTTTTATTACGGCTCAAAAGAAAGAGACGAAAACGACTTGGCTCAATATATTGAGGACAGAACATAATGGGCAAGGACTATGACATACGAAACCAGAATCAAGCTGCTGTGTGCGATAATCTACATAATT
>CAYSAH010000709.1:0-1681 GCA_964428945.1 uncultured Bacteroidaceae bacterium
TGTGCTGCTTTTCCTGATCACCGGAGCTAAAAGATTTTTCGGACTGTACCTTCGGCCATATAAATCCACTGGAGAATATGACGGTGACAAGGGGAAGACTATGGTAAGTGAATTTGAATCCTATGAGGGGTTTTTTATACGTAAAAATATTCCTGGACTTATTAAAGCTTTAGGTTTTGGTCTTATCGTTTTCGCTGCCGGCTATGGAGTAACATTTCTTTTTGAAGGCGATTCAAAGGATACTGCCGCAATACTTACCGTTACAACTCTGGGGCTCCTCCTGTCGCTGGTTCCTGCTGTAAACAGTAACCGGAAATCCTTTCAACTTGGAATGTACTTTATTTATGTTTTTTGTGTAATTGTGGCTTCAAAGGCAGACCTAAAGGAGATCTTTAACCCTGATTCCTGGCAATTATTGATGTATATCTCGATTTATATTGCCATTGCCATGATTGGATCCCTTTTTCTTCACTCGCTGCTTTCAAAGCTTTTCAGGATAAGCAATGATGATTTTATAATGACTTCAACGGCACTATCAAATTCACCTCCTTTTGTGCCTGTTGTCGCTGCCGCGCTAAGGAACAGGGAGGTTATGATCCCGGGAATGATAATTGGGGTTATCGGTTATGCAATAGGGAATTACCTGGGTGTGGCGATAGCATATCTCTTGAAGTAATTTCGCAGATTACTTTTGTGGAAATAAATGAAATCTTTCTGATCCATTCAGGTTCTCCCCTTCGTTCAGGATGTAGATACATAATGGCACCCTGTTCATTGTTTCGTTCGCTTCACTTACAGCATTATAATTTAATCTGCAATCCGATGAGGATCGAGGATTTCCAAGAGTGTCCTTGCCAACTTACAAACGCGTTCAAAGACATTAACAGGGGTTTTCCGGGAGAGGTACCGTCACCATATAATGCGAGTACCTGAGCCCTGAGGATTAATTTCAAATGATAACAAGGTGAACCCTTTTCAACAACATATCCTCAATTTCCCTCTTTTTCATATCTTCGTTCTATGAAAAAATTGATTAAGAATATTTCCGTATTGGCTGGCATACTTGATCCGTCGCAATATTGGCGTGCAGGAAAAGCCATGTCAAGAATAGAGACTATTAATAATGCATGGGTGCTTATTCAGGATGGGCTCATCGCCGATTTCGGGAGTGGCGATCCGCGGGTAAAGGCAAATGAGACAATAGATGCCGAAGGAGGCCTGGTATTGCCCGCATATTGCGATTCCCACACGCACCTGGTATTTGCAGGTAGCAGGGAAGACGATTTCAAATACAAAATGATGGGGCTTTCCTACGAAGAGATCGCGAAAAGGGGAGGTGGGATACTTAATTCAGTGAAACTACTGCAGAATACTTCTGAAGATGAACTGTTTGATCAGTCTTTGGCGAGAGCTAAAGAGATTATATCATTTGGAACAGGAGCTGTTGAAATAAAAAGTGGCTACGGGCTGACGTCCAAAGATGAAGTTAAAATGCTAAGGGTAGCAAGAAGAATAGGCAATGAAACACCACTAACAGTTAAAACGACTTTCCTTGGGGCACATTCAATCCCCATGGAGTATCGCAATAACAGGGAGAATTATGTTGATCTTGTTATAAAGGAAATGCTCCCGGCTGTGGCAGAGGAGGGTCTGGCCGACTTCATTGATGTCTTTTGTGACC
>CAYSAH010000710.1:0-1681 GCA_964428945.1 uncultured Bacteroidaceae bacterium
GAGTAATGTAATTGGCAGGGATACAAGGGACCTAAAGATGATTACCTGTCACCTTGGAAACGGTGCTTCCATAACAGCTGTTGAATATGGAAAATCCATTGATACTTCCATGGGATTTACCCCTGTTGACGGACTGATCATGGGAACAAGGACCGGGGATATTGACCCGGGAGTCTTATTGTTCCTGGCCGATAAGGAGCATCTGAGCCTTAAGGGGGTAAATAATATGATCAACAAAAATAGTGGAATGGTTGGTATATCAGGAATTTCAAGTGATATGCGTGATCTTGAACTTGCTTATTATGAAGGAAATCCGAAAGCTGCACAGGCACTTACTATGTATGCATACAGGGTAAAAAAATTCATTGGTGCATACGCAGCTATAATGAATGGACTTGATGCAATTATCTTCACTGGAGGAGTCGGAGAAAATGATTTCAACATCAGGAGAATGATTTGTCAGAACATGGAATATTTGGGACTTATATTTGATGAAGTTTCCAATCATGGTGTAAAGGGCCAGGACAGGGTAATAACCAAATCCGAATCAAAGGTTATTGCAGCAGTTGTGCGTACAAATGAAGAATTACTTATTGCTACAGATACCTATAAGATCATTCAGAAATGTGTTTAACATCATGGTAAATTTATAGGCATGCATTCCTGTAATCCTTTTATTTGCATAAGTTAATAATTATAGTGTCATGCTAACAAGACTCGATGATCTCAGGCAGTTTTTGCCCAAATCCGGCAAGCCGCAACGGCTTGTACTGGCGCCTTCTGAAGACGCACATTCACTTGGAGCCGTTGTACGGGCAGCTGAGGAAGGTATTATTATACCAGTACTCGTCGGGGACAGGGATAAGACCGAAGGATTAGCAGAGGTAATGCAGATTAGTCTGAAAGGATTTCACTTTCTCGAAGAGAATGATCCGGGCATGGCTGTTGAAAAGGCTGTAAGACTTATCCATGAAGGAAAAGCAGAGGTGCTGATGAAAGGAAAAATTGGGACGTCCATCATGCTGAAAGCTGTTCTAAATAAAGATTTTGGGCTTAGAACAGGGAATCTTCTTTCCCATTTTGCCCTTTTTGAAGTGGAAACCTATCACAAGCTTATCGGAGTTACAGATGTTGCAATGAATATTGCTCCAACTCTCGAGGAAAAGATCGCTATCTTAAACAATGCTGTGGCAGTTTTTAATAAATTGAATGTACCTGAGCCAAAGGTAGCAGTACTGGGTGCGGTTGAACAGGTAAATACCAGCATGACAGCGACCCTGGATGCTGCCCTGTTGTCAAAAATGAACCAGAGAGGCCAGATAAGGCACTGTATCATCGACGGACCGCTAGCCTTTGACAATGCGATCAGTGCCGAGAGTGCACGCCATAAAGAGATTAAGAGTGATGTTGCAGGTGATACTGACCTTTTGCTCATGCCGGATATTGAAGTCGGCAATGTATTGTACAAGTCCCTTGTATTCTTCGCAAAAGCGAAGGTTGCTTCAATGATCATCGGTGCATCGGCCCCCATAGTCCTTACCTCACGGTCAGATTCAGAGCAGGCTAAATTCGATTCGATTTTACTTGCTGCAGCAACTGCAGCAAACTAATTGCATTCTATTTAATCCTGAATGAATATATTTTCATTAAATAAACGCAGCTGATTTAAAGGAGAAAACAG
>CAYSAH010000711.1:0-1646 GCA_964428945.1 uncultured Bacteroidaceae bacterium
TGGATCTTATGAAAAATTATTGGCGAATCGATTTGCTATAGGAGCGTCGGTTTGTAAGATGAATTCTGATGCAATTAGGCAGAATTTTATTCTTGAAGGCAGCAGATATGTTGGATGTATTAATGGAAATCTAAGAGTTATCCAAGCGATTTTGAAATGCAATATTGAAGAGAAGGATACATTTTTAAAGACTATTATTGATGACCCTGATTCAATAAAAACCGGCTATATAGCGATCGTTTACGATAAACAGACAGATCAGCTTACTCTTATCCGGGATCACCTTGGACTGTACCCACTTTATTACTCCGATCAGCAGCACTACCTAGTCTTTTCTTCTGAAATGGAACCATTGAAGCAGCTGACTGGAAATGCTGTTGAGATGGATGAAGTATGGATTGCAGACGCCTTATCATCAGTTAAATCTGAAAAATGGAGAACCCCCTACAAGCATATACGCAGATTGATTCCTGGACACAGTCTGAATTTTAAAAATACAATAGTACTAAATTCATATTTCGATTTCGGGAAGTTTTTTCAGGATCAGGTACCGGCCTACGAAGAGGCGACGGAGAGCTTTAGATCCAGGTTGGTCAATGCGGTAACAATAAGGATTGAAGGACATAAAAAATTTGGTACAGAATTAAGCGGGGGACTGGATTCTTCCGCAATTGCCTGTTTAGCCCAAATTGCTGCAAGCAAAAAGGGAAATAAGATGAGTGCCTATACCCATGCCTTTTCAGAAAAATCACTTGGTAAATATTTTCCTCTAAGCGATGAGAAACAGCATAGCCAGTTTATTTCAAAGTCGATTGGCCTTGAAAATCATATAATTTGCGATGCAGATGATACAGGAATCCTTGACAGGCTTAAAGAAAGTATTTTTATTCAATCCGGACCAACACAACAATGTTTCAGTACTTTTTCAGATGTGATCTATCGCCACGTTAAGCAGGACGGGAATGATCTGTTACTATCCGGATTTGGAGGTGACGAGGGTGTAAGTTCAAGAGGGTCTGGAATTTTTGAGGAGCTTCGGAAGCAAGGGGAATGGGATCTGCTGAAAAAGGAACTTGATCTTAACGCAAAGATCAAGAATAGGAACAGACTGGCTCCCGCTGTTGAATATCTATTGATGAGGCACACTCCTTTGCTCCATAAAACTATCAGAAACTGGGTTTCCGGGACTCCGTATTCTTCAAGGTTTTTTGACAGTATTGCAATTGAACCAGCTCTTATCTCAAGTACTGATATGCTAAGCCGTTTTTCAAGTATGAAAGGACTTCCCTTTGGAGAAAATGTAAGGGATACCCAGATAAAAAGAATTATGCATAATCATGTGCCGGAAAGATTAGAATATTCCTACTTTAATTCAAGGGCTAAGGGGTTTGAGTATGCCTATCCATTGCTGGATATTGATCTCCTTAGTTATTATATTTCCCTCCCGGTTCAGTATAAATTCAGAAATGGCCAGGGACGCGCTATTTTCCGGGATTCCCTTGCGGGATTAGTTCCGGATGAAATCAGGCTGAGACGCGACAAAAGCCAGGCTACGATACCAACACTTCATCAGCGCTTTTTATTTGATTATGATGCGATTACTGAATTAATATTAAGAAGTAAAAATAATAAATACCATTATCTGG
>CAYSAH010000712.1:0-1625 GCA_964428945.1 uncultured Bacteroidaceae bacterium
TTGCTGATGGCCCGCGTACGTCCATACTATATCTACCAGTGCGATCCCATTCCGGGATCCTCGCATTTCCGCACTCCGGTCAGCAAGGGTCTGGAGATCATTCAGGGACTCAGGGGGCACACCAGTGGTTATGCCATACCTCACTATGTTATAGATGCCCCCGGAGGGGGCGGCAAGATCCCTCTGCTCCCGGAATATTACCAGGGACGCGATGGGGATAATGTTGTGCTGAAAAACTTTGAAGGACAGTATTACACTTATTATGACCCGGTTGGATGAGCCTCTTCAAGATCAGAAAAATAACTGATTCGTTACTTCCATCCAACAGACATGCAATTGATCAGGTCTTTGATATCCTCAGGGCACATTTTCCTACTGTTAAGGAAGAAAAAGTGACCGAGATCCTTGAGCAGATGAAAGACCCGCTAAAATACAGGTTTTCGGCAAGCCTGTTTGTTGCGGAGGACGGCAGGGCAAATGTCAGGGGATTTGCCATATTTTTCTATATGCCCGACCTTAAGTATTGCTTCCTGGATTATATTGCTGTAACGCCCGGACGCACCTCCTCAGGTATCGGGGGAGCCATTTACGAGCGGCTCCGTGAAGAGGCCTACCTGCTCAAAGCAACGGGCATATTCATGGAGTGCCTGCCCGATGAGGAAAAGCTGTGCAAAAGCAAAAGCAAGATGAAGCAGAACAGATCGAGGCTGGCATTCTATGAACGCTATGGCGCCCGACCGGTCACCGGCACTGCCTATGAAACTTCTGTTGCACCTGGTGACGATTGCCCGCCTTACCTGGTTTTCGACGACCTGGGAAACAATGTGAAGATCCCGGCCCTGCAACTTAAAAAAATAGTCAGGTCTATCCTGGAAAGGAAGTATCCTGACGACTGCCCGCCTGATTATGTAGAAATGGTGACCGCTTCGATAAAGGAAGATCCCATGAGGCTCCGTGAATTCAGGTATATACCCAGGGAAAAGGCTATTGAAAGTTCACCGGCAATAAAAGGAGAGATCCCCTTGATCGTCAACGACAAGCATGACATCCACCATGTGAAGGAAAAAGGCTACGTCGAATCGCCCATCAGGATTAAAAGCATCCTTAATGAGATTACCAGGCTAAATGCTTTCAAACTTACAGACATCAGAATTTTTCCTGATAAGCATATTACTGAGGTTCACAATCCAAAATACTTCAAATACTTTAAAAATGTCTGCGATAAATTGCCAGAAGGAAAGTCTATCTACCCTTACGTTTTCCCGATCAGGAATGCGACACGACCTCCTACCGATTTTTCTGTCCTGGCAGGCTATTATTGTATCGACACTTTTACCCCGCTTAATAAAAATGCATTCCTGGCAGCCCGTTCAGGAGTAAATTGCGCGCTAACTGGAGCCGAATTGTTAATGGAAGGTAAACATACCGCCTATGCCCTGGTACGGCCTCCGGGACACCATGCCGAAAGGGATGTGTTCGGTGGGTTCTGCTATTTCAACAATGCCTCCATTGCAGCCAACTTCCTCTCGAAATACGGAAGAGTAGCTTTACTTGACATCGATTACCACCATGGCAATGGACATCAATCCATCTTCTACCGGAGGAAGGATGTACTCACCATTTCC
>CAYSAH010000713.1:0-1625 GCA_964428945.1 uncultured Bacteroidaceae bacterium
TATCCGCTTATGATCGTACCTGACCCCGCCCTGAACTTTAAACCCATGGAAGAAATAATACTGGATCAGCGAAAATATGCCGATGTTGCCCGTGTTGGAGTTGGGAAGGAGGATCTCCTCCGCTCCGGGGATGTTCCGGTTCCATTGCGTGTATCCCTGCATGCCGACGATATAATCCGACTTCTCGGAAGAAGGCAGCGTGAGCCTTGCTTCATAGGAGAGCGTTGACAGGCGCATGGAGATCTCTGTTTCCCCGGCACCAGCAAAATGGTACAAATCCACAGATTGAAACGAGGCGTTCGCATCCAGCTTGTAATTCTCCAGGAATATTTTGTTCTGGGATGAAACGAGATGGTTATTCATCTCCTGGTACCAAATGGAATTTTTCCTACCCCTGGTTGTTACTTCATCCACCGCTTCATCCTCGGTCATCCCCAGTTTCTGCCTGTTGAATTCGTAGTATACCTTTGATACTGCTTTATTGCCTGTATATCCGCCTTCTGTTTTTACCGACAAGGTGCTGAACCAGGAATTCGGAACAAACTCTCCTCCTCCCTGGAGAAAATCTTCGTTGGATTTGAGACCTGCACGGATGCTGCCAAAAAACTTTCGGGATGTCCCTCTCAACCCCAGGTTAGTGGTCACACCCTTCGTGTTAGAGAAATATTGGAGATGGTAATCTCCCAGGACCTGTCCGACCGGTGCAGGCTTCTCCCGGATAAAATTCACCACGCCGCCGATGGCATCCGGTCCATACAACAGCGATGCCGGCCCTTTGATAATTTCAATATCCTCTATCCCAAATTCATCCATGCCCAGGGGGTGATGATCGGAATACTGGTAGTTTTCATTGCGCACGCCGTTGTTCAGTACAAGGACATTATCCATCGAAAGTCCCCGGATCACAGGCTTGGCCACTCCGGGACCCTTAGAGATCATATCCACTCCCGGGACTTGAGTCAACAGCTCGGAAGTGTTGGGCGAGAGGATATCCGTTGACATACCGAGTTCCAGCCTTTCAATGTTCACCGCATTTTCATGCTGGGTCGCATTGTATCCTCCCGAGATCACCACTTCCTTTGCTTCAATGGAAGTTTCATAAAGGACAATGTCCATCGTTTTCGGGAGACCGTCGAAAATGATCGTCTTGACCTCCCCGGAAAAGCCGACATAAGAATACTGCACCCGGAATTTGCCATCGGGGATATTATCCAGGAGATATGAGCCGTCAGGAAGTGAAAGCGTGCCTTTGCTGAGCTCGTATAAAAATATATTGGCCCCTGCCAGGGGTAAATTGTCTTGATCTGTGATCTTTCCCCTGACCAGGTTCTGGGAATTCATCACAGACGAAATAAAAAATATAAAGACGAAAAGTATAAACGCTCCTCTCATAGCAGACTCTAGTAAACATTGAAAACCAGGAGCAAAAGTACTCCAAAACCTGAAAACTCAGACTCACATCCCGGGTCCACGAATATTGGATACCAGACTTTAACACATCTTTAACATTCCGGTTCCTTTAACCACGAAGGCGATGAAGGATTTTCTTTATGGCACCAAGGGCAATCTGTATGTTTCAGGAATCCTCAGTGAAACTCTTTAAGAATTAACGCTTGAAGTTTACA
>CAYSAH010000714.1:0-1624 GCA_964428945.1 uncultured Bacteroidaceae bacterium
TATAAGCTTATAATCATATAGAGGGAGCATCCATGGTAACCGGTATTTCCCATTCTTGAGGGGATATAGGTAAACCCGGCACTTTCATACATCTTAAGGGCATCTTTTAGTTCAGGTAGGCTTTCCAGGTAACAGGCAGAGTAAGCCTCCGACTTCGCAAATACCAGGCATTCCTGCAGTAAGGCCCTTCCATAACCTTTGCCGCGAGCCTCTTTCCGCAGGTACATCTTCTGGAGTTCGCAAATTCCCTTTTCAGCATCTTTTAATTGCTGGATACCTGCACCTCCCATTACTTTTCCTTCGAGTTCAAGTACGAAATAGTTACTTCGCGGTTTTGTAAACTCATCATATAGCCTGTCTATTACAGGATCTGAGAAAACTGTACCCTCGCGTGTGGCATCGTAATCCAAAAAGCATCCACGGATGATATTCCCAAGCAACTTTTCATCCTCCTTCTTTATTTTGCGGATCCTGAATGCGACAGGTCCTTTATGATTTGAATTGTCAATGCAGTTCATGGCTCAAAGCAATTTCAATATATCCGACAACTTTTCAACCTTATGGAAACGATCACTCTCCGGGATCTCTTCAACATTCATTTCATGCTGCCAGGTAAGGGCATATGGAACATAGATCGCCCGGCAGCCCAGTTCATAGGGAGGATGGATATCTGAGCGGAGTGAATTCCCTATCATTACAAAATTTGCAGGTTCAATTTCAAGGTGTTTTAGCAATTCCCTGTAGCTTTCTGTTGTTTTATCGCTCATCACTTCAATATGGTGAAAATATCCTGAAAGAGAAGATAACTTCAGCTTCCTTTCCTGGTCGAGAAGGTCCCCTTTTGTTGCAAGGATCAATCTGTACTTCCCATAGAGGTTCTCAATTACCTCCCTTACCCCGGGAAGCAATACAACAGGTTTATTGATCATCTCCTTTCCCATTGCAAGAATCTTGCTGATGATCCCGATCGGAACCTTGTTGTCGGATATACTGATGGCATTCTCTATCATTGAAATCATGAAGGGTTTTATACCATAGCCATAGCGTTCAAGATTTTGCATTTCTGTTCTGAAAAGACTGTCAAGGATATCCTGTTTTTCCCCGAAGTCACTTAGCAGATCTGCATATTTTTGCTCGGTGCCCCTGTAGTAGTCCTCGTTGATCCAGAGGGTATCATCTGCATCAAAGCCAATGACTTTTATATCCTTCAAAAATTGTCCTTTCATTTTGCCTGATCCATTAATCCGGGTTACTTGAACAGGTTTTTGCTCAGCATTGGCTTACCGGAAGAAACGGAAGCAAGGCCACGCATTCTTTCATAAGGTTCCAAAATTAAAGTTTCTTCCTATTTCAGCAATATAGCATTAAAGAGCAACTTATAACTTGCCTGGGTGGATGCCCGGAACTGGGGATCAAATCCGTAAAGCACCAATTGCCCCTCTCCCTTCTTCAGCCAGATCATGGCAGCCTGTTTTCCAATAAGCTCCTCCTTTGCGGAATATCCGCTCATTAAAATATCTTTTTCGGGATAGGTCGCAATAACTCTCCTGTCCATATCAAATCCCGGGACACTTGTTTTAAAGATGGGCTTTCCTCTTGAAAAGACCCCGGTTTCAGCCGGCAT
>CAYSAH010000715.1:0-1623 GCA_964428945.1 uncultured Bacteroidaceae bacterium
CTCATCTTCGAATTCAAGTGCGCCGATCTTCATCTTCAGGATACTGAAACCCTGTTCGATCTTCGTTGTGATCTGGCTGAGCATATTCTCTTTACCAGCCATCCAGATCAGTCCGTTAATGGGAATGCCGTAATTTCCGGCGGTAAATCCGGAGGGAAAGAGAATTCTATTTCCACCTGTCTTTATATCCAGCAATGCCGTTTCCAGTCCAAAACGGATGGCCGGGTATTTCACAAGTTCATTGAGGTCCGGACCTCCCTTGCTGATCTGCAGGCAGGTCAGCTTCAAGGTTTCTTCAAAACTGCTGATATTGTCAGGGCTCAGCCCGGGGATAAGTGAGCATTCTCCCACCCCATATTTCTCAGGGTTTGCCGTTTCTGAAATGCTAATGAACCAGGCATCCTTTTCTGTTAAAACTCCCCTGGAAGTTCCTGCAGCTTTGAGGAAGTTCATGGGGTGTTTTATATATGTGGCACTGTACATTACAGGATGAGGCCTATTCCAAATGAAAGTGAGAAGATAAGGGTGGCAAAAGCCAGTTTTTTTAATTCCGTATTCAGTTCCACGGGAACGGTATTTTCCATCACCTTTTTCATGTCTGAAACCAGGAAGGGCAGGGCCAGGACGAAAAGAAACTGGTAGGCTGATTTGAAATGGAGCAGGGTATAACTCAGACTGAGAAGGAAACCGGCCAGTAAAAGGGTAAGATGATAGATCTTGGCCCAGGTCAGTCCCATCCTGACAACCAGGGTTCTCTTTCCCTTGCTCTTGTCATTTTCCCTGTCCCGCAGGTTATTCAGGTTCAGTACCCCAACACTGAACAAGCCTATGGCAGAGGCAGGCATCAGGATGCTCCACTCAAAAGTATGGCTGTGCAGGTAATAGGTCCCGGACACTCCGAGGATCCCGAAAAAAATAAAGACCATGATATCGCCAAAGCCTGCATACCCGTATGGCTTTTTTCCAATGGTATATTTGATTGCGGCAAAGATGGCACTGATTCCCAGCAGGAAAAACAGTAAGAAGACTGGTGAACCGATGTCTTTCAGGCCCGAATAGATCAGCAAACTGCCCGCGACCAGCGAAAGTCCGACGAAAAGGGTGATCATTCTTTTCATCTGCCTTTTGGAAACAAGCCCTGATTGTGTTACACGCAGCGGCCCCAGCCTTTGCTCGCTGTCGGTCCCTTTGACCGCATCACCATAATCATTTGCGAGGTTTGAAAGAATCTGAAGAAAAAGAGTGGTAAGCAAACCGAATATAAATACCGACCAGCTATAGCTTCCATCGGCATAGGCCAGGAAACTGCCCAATATCGTAGCAGACAGAGCCAGGGGCAGTGTACGTAAACGAAATGCTTTCAGCCAGATCTTCACATCAGCCATGGTCAGGGTAATTTTGGAAATTTATCCCAGTCGGGTTTTCGTTTTTCAAGAAAGGCATTTTTGCCTTCCTGTGCTTCTTCGGTCATGTAATAGAGCATGGTGGCATTTCCTGCAAGTTCCTGTATACCTATCTGCCCGTCGAGTTCAGCTTTGAGGCGTGCATTTATCATTCTCAGTGCTATCGGACTGTGCTGCATAATTTTTTTACTACATTCCACGGTGGTTTCCTCGAGGTCCT
>CAYSAH010000716.1:0-1618 GCA_964428945.1 uncultured Bacteroidaceae bacterium
ATTGAATGCGTTCCGAATTTCAGCGAGGGGAACGACATGGGAATTATCAAACAGATAAGCGATGTGATTGAATCAGTTAGCGGAGTGAAGTTGCTTGATGTTGATCCCGGAAAGGACACAAACAGAACAGTTGTGACTTTTGTCGGAGACCCTGATTCTGTTGTTGAGGCAGCATTCCTGGCAGTAAAAAAGGCTGCTGAATTGATTGATATGTCTAAGCATCAGGGTGAGCATCCCAGGATGGGAGCTACTGATGTCTGTCCGCTTGTGCCTGTTTCAGGGATTACCATGGAGGAGACAGTTTTATATGCCCGCAGGCTTGCAGAGAGGATAGGTAATGAGCTTGGAATTCCTGTATACTGTTATGAAAACGCAGCTTTCCGGCCGGAAAGAAGAAATCTTGCCAGTTGCAGGGCAGGTGAGTATGAAGGACTTTCAAAGAAACTTTCAGATGCTGAATGGAAGCCCGATTTCGGTCCTGCCTTATTCAACAAACGCTCAGGTGCCACAGCAGTTGGTGCCAGGGATTTTCTGGTAGCATTCAATGTAAACCTGAATACGACTTCGGTAAGAAGGGCTAACGCCATAGCTTATGATGTAAGGGAGAAGGGGAGACCTGCTAGGGAGGGAGATCCTTTAACCGGTAAAATAAGAAAAGATGAAAACGGAGAAACGGTTATGATTCCCGGCTCACTTAAGTCTGTTAAGGCTATCGGCTGGTTTATTGGGGAGTACGGGATAGCACAGATTTCGATGAACCTGACAAATATATCTGTCACACCGGTTCATATTGCATTCGATGAGGTTTGCAGGAAAGCTGAAGATAGAGGTGTAAGGGTAACAGGATCGGAGCTTGTTGGATTGATTCCCCTGAAATCACTTCTTGATGCAGGGAAGTATTTTCTGAATAAGCAGAAGAGATCCTCAGGTGTTTCTGATGAGGAACTTATAAAAATTGCTGTAAGGTCAATGGGGCTCAACGATATACATCCATTCAAACCGGAGGATAAAATAATAGAATATGTTATGGAAGCTGATAATAAATCAGGGCAGAGACTCATTGCATTGAGCCTCTCACAATTTGCGAATGAGACTGCATCTGAATCACCGGCACCCGGGGGAGGGTCAGTATCGGCATATATGGGAGCGCTGGGAGCTGCACTGGGAACAATGGTAGCAAATCTTTCGAGTCATAAACGGGGATGGGATGACAGGTGGAAGGAGTTTTCTGAATGGGCGGAAAAGGGAATAGCAATTCAGAACAGGCTTCTTCAGCTTGTTGACGAGGACACTGCGGCATTTAATTCAATACTTGAAGCTTATGCACTTCCAAAAAAGACAGATACAGAGAAGGCAGCTAGGGAAAGTGCTGTTCAGGAAGCAACAAAAAAAGCAATAATGGTCCCCTTTGAGGTTATGCAGACTGCCTTTTCAGCTTTCGAACTTTTAAAGGAAATGGTCGAAAATGGTAATCCCTCATCGGTTACCGATGCAGCGGTAGGAGCATTGGCGATAAGATCCTCCATACTGGGGGCATTTCTGAATGTCAGAATTAATGCAGAGGGATTGAAGGATAAGGACTTTTCATATAATATAATTAAAAGAGGTAAGGAAATTG
>CAYSAH010000717.1:0-1607 GCA_964428945.1 uncultured Bacteroidaceae bacterium
TCCTCCGAAATTATATACCCGCCCCTGATCTCACAAAATGATTCAGCAATTCCAAGGACCTCTGAAATAGCGTACAATACCGGTTCAGGAACAGAGACCTTGTCAGCGTATCCCATGGTCTGCTCGATCATTGTTCCTGAGATAAACAATTCATGGAAATCAAAACTGAATGTTACAGGTTGCTTGGTCATGATTTGATAAATACCCATAAAAATAGGATATTATTTCAGAGAATTGAACAGTTATATACGCTTTGGCTATTCTCTGCCTTGCAGGCCTAAGTTTCAACGAAGAGCCCACAGCACCCATGTACCAGATAGACATTAATTCATAGGATCTACACTGTTCTCAATCCGCTTATTCATGTTACTGTCTAACTGATGAATCGTTATAATTGATTTACAACAGCCGTCCGATCTCGAACGCAATATTTTTAACATTCTCCAGGGTGTGTTCGATGGATTCCTCGAGTGACATGGGACGGTTCTGAAGGGAAAAAACTGCATCAAATAGTTTGTCAGGTGAATCGGACCTAAGGGGAACGGCCCCTGCAATACAAATTACTTTCTTATTGGCTTTCTTTGCTTTTCCTGCAAGTACAGCCGGTGCTTTTCCACCGAAGGTCTGACTGTCAAGCTTACCTTCAGCAGTAATAACAACATCAGCCCATTGAATATGCTTGTCTGCCTGAAGTACATCAAGGATAAATTCTGTACCCGGGATCATTTTTGTTTTAAAGAAGGTTTTCAGTCCAACTGCCACTCCTCCCGCAGCTCCTGCACCTTTCATTTCAATAAGCTTTTTCCCGGAATAAGCTTCGCATTTGTCACCAAATTTGGAAAGGCATCTTTCGAGCACCATCGTTTCCATGGGGCCTGCACCTTTTTGGGGAGCGAATACCATAGCCGCGCCCTTTTCACCCAGCAGTGTATTTGTTACATCGCAAAGTATTGTGAAGTTGGCATCTAATGCACCTTCTTCTATTTCCGAAGCATCGAATGAGTCAAGAATGATAAGGTTTCCGCCTCCCCGGGGCAGGTTATTCCCGTTATGATCTTTCAGTCTTATTCCGAGCGACTGCAATATTCCGCTTCCGCCATCTACTGTCGCGCTTCCCCCCAGGGTCAGGAAAAAATCCCTGCACCCTTGTTTAAGTGCATCCTTAATCTGAATTCCTGTTCCGAATGTGCTCGTGAGAAGCGGATTCCTTTCCCCATTCCTTAGTAGTTCATAACCTGAAGCTTTTGGTAGTTCGATGATAGCTTTATTATCATTTGTTATCCCGTAGATTGCTTTTATCGGCCTGGAAAGAGGGTCAACGGTATCTACTGTGATCATCCTTCCACCCATGGCTTCAATCAGGATCTCCAGTGTATATTCACCACCGTCTGCCAGGGGCATTTTCCTCAGAATTGCACCCGGATTTGCAAATGCAATACCTGCCTCAATAGCATCCGCTATTTCGACTGCATTGGCAGCATCTTTTATCGAATTGGGTGCGATAAGGACCTTCATAATCGAAAGTAAAATTGCAAAACTGTGAGCCTAAGGTAAAAAGAATAGCATTATCAAGTCAATCAAAAAATGAACAACTTTTACATCTTTAA
>CAYSAH010000718.1:0-1606 GCA_964428945.1 uncultured Bacteroidaceae bacterium
CGATGACTTCATGAAAGGTATTCTTTTAGCGCATGCAGTGAATGAAAATATTAATAATGATACAGATATCCCTAGTATTAGAGTTTTTGAGAATGCATATAATCTTTTTGTTTTCATTTTAATTAGGATTAAGAATTGTTTTGATGACTCCTGCATTTGGCAGGTATTAAATGATCTCCACGCTGATATGTCCAGATGATTCTTTAATTGATCAGCTAAATGGGAATGATGAAAATCGGTATAGAGGTGTCATGCAGGACTTCTTCCGTTAAATTAGTAGTTGCCGTGTTCTCAAGCCCTTTCTGACTTCTGGAACCCATAACAATGATATCTGCATGCAAGTCTTTTGCAGTTAACAAAATAGATTCAGCCCTATCACCTTCTGTCACCAGGGATTGAATAGTATTATCACCAAGATGGAGTTTGATTGTCTCAAGAAAAAGCTGGGTTACTTTTTTCAGCCCCACAACGCTATCCAATTCCCATTGATCTGTTTCCTTGTGACCGACAAATCCCATTATCCTGATATGCTTTTTTGTGGAATAGGATAAAGGATCAAATAACACATGCATCAATATGACTTCGGCCCCCAGGGTTTTAGCAAATGAAAAACCCGCTTCGGCCACTATTTGCGCGGTTGAATCATAGCTAATAGCAATTAGCACTCTGGCGAATTTTATTGTTTTCATTATCGTTTATTATGTTAGAATGTAAACCATTATAACAATTTCAGTTTTACTGGTCTAAAAGCTTGTAAAGCTGATTCAAGTCAGGGGATAAGATAATTTCAGTCCTGCGATTGGCGGCGCGTCCTTCCGTCGTTTCATTCAGTTCTACCGGGTGAAACTGGCTTCTTCCTGATTCTGCGATCCGAGTTGGATCAAATCCACCGTCTTTTGTCAAAATTCTCACAATGGAGTTAGCCCTTGAAGTACTGAGGGCCCAATTGTCTTGAAATTGTTTGGTGTTAATTGGGACATTATCTGTATGCCCTTCAATCAATACGGTGATGTCTTTTGCGTCATTCAGCACCTTGGCAAGGGAAATGAGCGCTTCCTTCCCTTTAATATTAACCACATCGCTGCCCGATTCGAATAATAATTTTTCTGTTAGTGAAACATAAACGTTTCCATCCTTGTAATATACGGAGAGTTCATCGGTATTATATTTCATGAGTGCGTCAGAAATTGAATTTTTAAGGTTGCTCATGATATTCTTTTGGGATTGAATCAATGTTTGAAGTTCTCTTAGCCGTTCTGCCTGCTCGGCAATCGTCAGTTTTGATTCGCTGGCAAGAATTTTTAAATCCTTTTGTGCCGAAGCATTTTCAGCCTTTAACGATTCCATTTCCCTATTCAGGTTTGTTACCTGCATGCTGCAATCATTCAGCTTAGTAAGCTGGCTGGAATTTTCCTTCCGGAGCTTTTCAACATTGGCTTCAGAAGCCTCAAATTTTTTCGAAGACACGCATGATGCGAATGTCAGGGAAAAAACCAGGGATACGAAGACAAGCAAACGCAATTTTGTTTTCATCTTGTTTGATTTTAAGTGCATAAATATTTTATATACGTGAATTTCAGAAGAACCTTCACCTCAGGCAATATTC
>CAYSAH010000719.1:0-1602 GCA_964428945.1 uncultured Bacteroidaceae bacterium
TGGTGGCAATAATTATCGAACCATCTGTAAATCAAGAAAATTTACAATGTTATTAGAACTAGTTTCCGAGTTTATAGAACATTGCCTTTAATAGGCAACCCAGGTAATTAAAATAACATGAAGTTAATCACTTACAGAAAGTTCTTTAACCAACCTGTAAAGGAATTCCTGCCCCTCAAACAGCGATTTTTTCAGGATCCGCTCGTCGTTTCCGTGTTCCCTGATATCGTTTATATCTTCAAAAATACCAGAAACTCCGTAGGTGGGTATCCCGACAGACCGCAGATATGTTCCATCAGTAGCCCCAGTCTGCATAACCGGAATTACTTTTACTCCCGGCCAGAGTTCCTTTGTCACCTTTTCGATTTTTCCCATCACCGATGGTGAAAGCGGTGAAGGAGGATTGAGGTATTTGTCCCACCTTGGAGTTATACTAATTTTATCGTCAGCCAGAACATTTTTTAAGGTTTCAACTGCCTCATCCACTGATTGATCGGGCAATATACGGCAACTGAGCACAGCAGAAGCGCTTTGAGGAAGGGCGTTAAACGCATGACCTGCATTCAGCAGGGTGGCTGCACATGTTGTTCTCAACATGGCATTGTAAAAGGGCACTTGTGATACTCGCGTAACAGTTTCGTTATTTAGCGGGTCCTGAATAATGGCCTTCATGTCAACAGCCATTTGCCCCTTTTCAACTGAAGACATCACGTCAAAAAAATTCGAGGTTATTTCGTTTAAGCTTACAGGAAATGTATAATCTGATAACCTTGCAAGGCCTTTCGATAAGCGGTAAATGGCATTATCAGCAGTTGGCAAAGAACTGTGTCCTCCTGTACCTTTAACTTCGAGCGTATAACTCATATGTGTTTTTTCTGCTGCCTGTACTTCATTCAATACATGTTTCCCTTCAATTATCTGTCCTCTTCCTCCCTCGTTGATGCACAATTCAGCATTAATAAACTCAAAATGCTCCTTAATTATCCATTCTATGCCATTCAGTCCCACATCCTCCTCATCGGTTGACAGGCAAACAATGATATCGCGTTCGGGGATAAATCCCTCCTTACGGTAACGGATGATGTTGGCAATGTAAATGGAAGCCATTGCTTTGTCGTCGGTAGTTCCCCTGCCGTAGTAGTATTCGCCCAACTCTGTAAATTTAAATGGATCAACAGTCCAGTCTTCTTTTTTTGCATCCACCACATCGAGGTGCGCCAGCAAAAGAATAGGTTTTAATTTACCTGTACCGCGCAACCTGAATACGATATTCCCCTGCCTTGGATTCCTCTCAAGTATTTTAATGTTCTCAGCCGGAAAGCCGGTTTTTATTAACCTCGCAGCAATCGCTGAATCGGCTTTGGTGGTATTGCCGATGGTATTTACTGTATAGGTTTCAATTAGTTCCTTAAATATGTCTTTAAGCAATAACTGGTTTTCATTCAAATCCTGTTGTGCATTTAAAAGCCCGGATTGCAGAGAAAACGCAAAAAGAAGGAAAAGCTGTTTATAAAATTTGGCATTGCCAAAGAAACTGATGTTTTGATGTGTCTTCATTTTTGTTCTTTTATTCTTCAATTTTCACAATTCCTTCAGCCACTT
>CAYSAH010000720.1:0-1600 GCA_964428945.1 uncultured Bacteroidaceae bacterium
TGTACAATACTATTTATTCCTTATGAGCACGTCAAAAAAAATCCGGACAGCACTGATTTCCGTGTTTTATAAAGATAACCTGGAAAGGATCGTAAAATTACTTGATAGGCAAGGCGTAAAAATATATTCCACCGGGGGCACTCAAAGTTTTATTGAAGAACAGGGGGTTACGCTTACTTCCGTGGAATCATTGACAGGCTATCCCTCAATACTTGGAGGGAGAGTGAAAACACTTCATCCGAAAGTGTTTGGAGGAATACTTACCCGCCGGGACAATGACAATGATGCAGCTCAGCTCAAACAATACGAAATTCCCGAGATCGACCTGGTTATTGTAGATCTTTACCCTTTTGAAGAAACTGTCCGATCCGGTGCCTCCGAAGCAGAGATCATAGAAAAGATCGATATTGGTGGAATATCCCTGATCCGTGCTGCAGCAAAAAATTTCAGTGATGTACTGGTAATTTCTTCCAGAGAGCAATACACATCCCTGATCGAACTGCTTGAAAATAAGAATGGTGAAACCAGCCTTGAAGACAGGAAATTTTTCGCAAGGGAAGCTTTTAATATCTCCTCTCATTACGATAGTGCTATATTTAACTATTTCGACAACAATGATGGGTCTGCCCTGAAGTTGAGCATGCGAGAATCCAGGAAGCTGAGGTATGGCGAAAACCCACACCAGGCAGGGTTCTTCTATGGAGATTTCGACAGTATGTTCGGGCAATTGTGGGGACGGGAGATATCATATAATAATCTACTTGATATTGATGCAGCTGTCGGCCTTATCAATGATTTTGAAGAAACAACTTTTGCGATTCTTAAACACAACAACGCTTGTGGAATTGCCAGCAGGGAAAACCTTGCACAGGCCTGGTCCGATGCGCTCGCCGGAGATCCTGTTTCGGCTTTTGGCGGGATCCTGGTTACCAACAGGGTAATTGATGCTGCTACCGCAACAGAGATGAACAAGATCTTCTTTGAGGTATCAATAGCTCCCGGGTATGACGAAGATGCCCTTGAAATACTGAAGGGTAAAAAGAACCGGATCATCCTTGTTCTGAAAGATAAAGCATTACAGCATAAAAATATAAGGACAGTACTCAACGGGATCATCGCCCAGGACCGTGACTCAAAAACAGAAACCCTGGAAGATCTTACAGTTGTGACAAAAATTAAACCCGATAAAGAACAGGTAAAGGACCTGCTTTTCGCAAATAAACTGGTGAAGCATACAAAATCAAATGCAATCATACTGGTAAAGGGGCAACAACTGCTGGCTTCAGGAGTTGGTCAGACATCAAGGGTGGACGCCCTGCAGCAGGCAATTGTCAAAGCTGCGCATTTCAACTTTGACCTTCATGGAGCCGTTATGGCTTCAGACGCCTTTTTCCCCTTTCCCGATTGTGTTGAAATTGCAGATAACGCTGGTATTACAGCTGTTATACAACCCGGAGGTTCTGTTAAGGACCAGGAATCAATCGACTATTGCGATCAGCATAAAATGAGCATGGTAACTACAGGGGTCAGACATTTTAAACATTAAAAAAACAGATAAATGGGATTTTTTTCTTTTCAGCAGGAACTTGCAATTGATCTT
>CAYSAH010000721.1:0-1587 GCA_964428945.1 uncultured Bacteroidaceae bacterium
AACTCCAACTTCATATCGATTGCAAGCAAAGATCCTATCGCTATTACGGCAAACGCCAATTCAGAAGGTTGATAAAATATCGGGCCTGACAGAGTAAAAAATTTATTTATTATGCTTAACGCATCCGGTATTGTAGACGCCCTGAAGAAGATCCAGGCGAACAGCACAAGACAAAATGTCAATCCTATATTATATGTTCTGTACCAGGCAGAAGTTTTGCTTATTCCCAAGCTCTTCCTGATACTCTTCTGAATATTCTTCGTAGCGTTTGAAAAAGACAGGTATATTCCGAACAACAAACCCCAGAAAAGGTAATTCCAACCCACTCCATGCCATATTCCACAAATAATGAATGTGGACAAAATCGCGACAGTATAACTCCAGGCATTGGCGGAGATCCCCATGAATCTACGTCCGTTCAGCTTATGAGCAATAAAATATGCTATTGGAAGGAATAGATAATCTCGCAGCCATGTTGAAAAGGTGATATGCCAACGATCCCAAAAATCCTTTATGGATGATGCAAGATAAGGTCTCCGGAAATTATCGGTTAAATCAAATCCGAACAATCTGGCTGAACCCAGGGCAATATCTGTATAGCCCGAGAAATCAGCATATATCTGGAATGCAAAGAAGAGAGTAGCAAGCAAGAGCGTCGTTCCATTATGGAATTCGCTGTTGTCATACACAGCATTGACATAAATGGACAATCTGTCTGCAACAACCAACTTTTTAAAGTAACCAAGCAGGATCAGCTTGAATCCTTCCTTAAGAAAATCGAGGTTGAATTGTCGATTTTGATGTAATTGAAGGAGCAGATTTTGCGGCCTTTCAATGGGACCCTGGGCTATTTTTGGGAAGAAAAGCAAATATAGGGAGAAATAGCCAAAATGTTTCTCGGGTTTTATTGATTGTCTGTAGATCTCGATTTGGTAGCTTAAAACAGTGAAAATGATATAGGAAAGTCCCAGTGGTATTAGAAGGCGGTTAGCAGCATCGACTCTGAAAAAATAGTCAACCTGAAAAAGATTTATGTGGTATCCGGGGAATATAATGTGGAAGTATTTGAAAAATGCAAGAATTGCGACATTGATGATAATAATAAAGGAAAAGAAAAGCTTGCGATTCCTCCCATGCATTCCAGCAAGGGGGCCGGCGAGAACGAAATTAACCAGTATCAGCGCTACTATTAGCACAAGAAAGACCGGAATGAAAGACAAGTAATACAGAATACTTGATCCGAGGAGAAATGGCCATCGCCATTTCACGGGCATCAGGTAATAAACCAGTACCGTAGTAATCAGGAATATAAGATATATAATAGAATTGAAAATCATTGTGGATCAAAAGGCTTAAAACCAAATTAACATCATTATAATTTTCTTTTAATATAAGTTTTGCCAGGGTTCTCCTAACGATTCAATTCGCGGGAATTTCCCAAGATACCAATAGCCTCCTTTGGCCTGGGGGCACCATCAGAAATCTTGTCCCAATTCAAGCTTTTCCATTTAAGGATAATAATTGTGGGTGGTATTACAAAGACTTAATCTCATCCAGAACCTTTCTGAATACTGGATTGGTTCGATA
>CAYSAH010000722.1:0-1586 GCA_964428945.1 uncultured Bacteroidaceae bacterium
TTCAAAACAACTGTTAATTCATACAGTATTTAGACTAAAGCCTCAATTGTCAATTACGCGATTGTCGATGTAATTTACTATAGTCCAATTTCAAATGTTCGATCGAATATTCAATCGATAAATTGTTCGATAGAAAATGAAATTGAAAATCGCGTAATTGACAATTGACAATCGTGTAATTATATGAGGAACTCCACCTCCTTCAGGTCACATACATAATCCGTCTCATCCTCGTTTCGCAGCATGAGTTGCCCGAAATTAGTGATGCCTGTGATCCTGGCGACCTGCAAGATCCCGTTGATCCTGTAACCATGCAATTTTCCAAGCCGGTAGAGGTTCCACAGATATTCCTCCCTCAGTTTTTCGTGCTGACCACTCTGCAGCATGTTAAATTTCAGATCTATAATGGCAGTAAGCAAATTCAGCGACTCTTCAAGGTCCAGCTCCTTCTGAAGGTAATGTATCACCGATACTGGATTCGGGGCACTACTCCGGAACCTTATCTGGTTAATATTTATTCCAATGCCTATAATTGAATGTGTAAAATGGATTCCGGTGACAGCATTTTGGATCAGGATCCCGGCCACTTTCCCGTCATCAATATATACATCATTAGGCCATTTCACGGTAACATTCCGGGTTGGCACCAGGGCTGCCACAAATTCTCTCACAGCCAAAGCAACCGTGATGTTCAGCAGGAACTGGTCTGCCGGGGAAATGTAAAATGGAACATGGAAAATGCTTAATGTTAGATTCTTCCCCGGCTCGCTTTCCCATTTGTTCTCAGCCAGTCCTTTCCCTGCAGTTTGCTCTTTCGCCACAACCAACGTCCCATCCTGGCATTCTCCTGAATTTAGAAGATAATGCAAGAATTCATTCGTTGAATCGATGGTTTCCAGCGTGAGAATCTTGCTGATCATTTCGAAAATTCCTATTAAGAGAGCTTAAATCAAATCATCCTTATCAATTCCGGCCTGCCGAAGGATAGCATGAAATGTACCCTTTTTCAACTCCTTGTTGTTGTGATCAGGAACTATAACTGTTTTATTTGTAATAGGATTATAGAAGAGCTTATGCGAACCTTTTGATCGCTTAAAGAAGAATCCATTCTGTTCTAAAATTCTGATAAGGTAGTGGGGAGTAAGTTTCATGCAGTAGTGATGTTCAGAGAATATTCCAATGTGTTAGTATCATCAGGAACAGTTTCACCCCTTTCCTTTAATTCTTCTATATAAAGTTCTATAGCTTCCCGGGCCATTGCAATCGCTTCATCCAAATTCTCACCATACGTGATGCACCCTGGCAGTGAAGGTACAGTGACAGTGAAACCACCTTCTTCTTCCCTGTGTAGTTGAATTTTGTATGTATACATCATTTCCTGGAATTGACAATTATTGATTATCCTTCTATGTCTCTTACAAAAATAAAAAACTAAGTAACTTGTCGGAAGACTTACAACCTTTAAAATATTTAAACAATATCACTCCTAAATCGTTTATTTAGCGATGATAAGCTTTTGAACCAAAGCGGTTCCGCTACTTTTCCTTATCTTTGCACACCGAAAACCAGATAAATGGCGAAAAAGA
>CAYSAH010000723.1:0-1586 GCA_964428945.1 uncultured Bacteroidaceae bacterium
TTTGTTTTTCCTCAGAGGGTCTAATTTTGATCCTTTTATCGGCATTGCTTCCTGTAAGAGTCATTCCTGATTCAAAGTGAATATGCCGGAGCATTTCCTGTTCCCTGTTTTCAGGTTTTCGCCTGGAAGTATATTTTGGAATGAAATGAACCGGTGATATCCATGTACCAAGAAAGTCAGCATTCAGTGAAACAACAAATTCTGCATTATGGAAATGATAGTCAGGAATCACTGCTTTTCCGAAGCACTGTAAATTAGCCTCCAGAATTGCGGAGTAAGAGACAGCATCATATTGTACCCACCTGAACTTATTGAAACGAGCCCCGAATTCGTTAATAAGTTTAATGGTTGTGGGGGAAATTATTGTTGAAGTCAGGAGCACTATTTCACCCGCCTCAGCATTTATTTCAGACAGTTTCTTAATTATCTGCTCGTCAATAGATGTCCAGGATGCCTGAATATTATCAACCGTCGGATATTTCAGGCGTGCATCATCATACAGGCTCAAAACTGATGCCTGTACTCTTGCCGTTGTTCCCTCCTTATTAAATAATGAAAGGGCATTACCTTCGATTTTTATTGGTCTGCCGTCGCGGGTTTTTACAAGAACCGATGAATATTCATGGCCGTCAAAATAGCTTGTTGAATAATATAAAGATTTGCCCGGAGTTATTTCCGGTGGTTGAATAACATAAGGTATGGCATTCTGCACAGGCCTTTTGCAGCTGGCGGCAATTGCAGCTGAGGATATGGTGAATCCGAATACTTTCAGGAAATCACGCCTGGAGCTTGTTTTTTTCAGAATGCTGTTTTCAGAGAATTCAAGAAATTCCTGCTTATGCATCTCTTCATAATTCCCTTCATCACCAGCAGTAATGCCCTGAAACTCCTCAACACTTTTCCAGTATTTTTTCATAACAAACTACTTATTTCGAAAATCTGCTGTTAATAATGACATTTCATACATTCAGTTCCCCCGATTTTCTCCACGGTAACACTGTCAGCTTCTCCATTTCTTATCTTATCAGCCAGCTCTTTATAATCTGAATAAAACTGGTTGTTCTTAAAGTTCACATTCTTTGTCCGGTGACACTCGATACACCATCCCATCGTCAATTTCTGATTCAATCTGATCCTGTCCATTTCTTCAACTGGTCCATGACATTCCTGGCAGCTTAATCCTCCTGCTTCCACATGCTGCGCATGACTGAAGAATACATGATCCTGAAGATTATATACTTTGATCCACCTGATTGGTTTCATCTCCTCATAGTTATTAACCACTTTGGCGATCTCAAACATACCTGACCTATTCCCGTTTCGTACCAGTATATGGCAATTCATACATACGTTTTCAGAAGGAAATCCCGCTGATTTGCTTTGGTGGGCATAACTGTGGCAATAAATACAATCTGTTTCGTTTTGTCCTACATGAACTGCATGTGAGAATTTTATAGGCTGATCCGGTTCATAGTCCGGCGAATGCCCGATTGAAAGAGCACCAACCGCAAGAGAGTTAGTAATAAAAATACCGGTGGCAGTAAGTACAAGTAAATGAATCCATTTTCTCTTTAATTTTTTACTTA
>CAYSAH010000724.1:0-1576 GCA_964428945.1 uncultured Bacteroidaceae bacterium
CGAAGGAATTCTCTGAAATGGTAAATCTGTGCCTGAAGGGGAAATTTGGAAAGGCACGGGCCATTCACATGGGCCTGTTGAGGTTCACAAATGCCCTGTTTGCAGATGGAAGTCCTTCGGGCGCTAAAGTCGCCCTGGAAATACTCGGCCTTTGCAAAAACAATGTAAGGCTTCCTCTTGTGAGAGTCAATAAAACGGTTGCTTCCACTATTGCGGAACAAATCGATTATGTTTCAAAAAACCAATTGGATATCAACTAAATATACACTGAATTAACGCTGTATTACCATGAAATCCTTATCTCTTATATTGCTGCTCGGTTCTATTTTATTTATAGCAGAGGGCCAGGTGAATAATAATATGCCGGCGTCGAAGGAAGATATAATTAACCTTGTGTTTCAGAATGAAGGGGAAAAGTATTTCCGCTTCCAGGTTTTAAGCAAGTCGGATATTTCCGGATTATCCAGGATAATATCGGTTGATAAAGTCGGAAATGATGGTTATGTATATGCTTATGCCAACCGGAAGGAGTTCTCGGGGTTCCTTGACCAGGGAATACCTTATGAAGTGCTAAAGCACCCCGGTATATTCGATGGATTCCTTAACATGAAAGACAATGTTGATATCCGTGAGATCCTGGAATGGGATTTTTATCCTACTTACGATACCTATGTTGATATGATGTACCAGTTTGCAGAGCAGTATCCCGAACTTTGCCAGGTAACTTCCTTCGGTACAACAAACCAGGGGAGACAATTGCTGGCAGTAAAAATTTCCGACAATATCGGGCTAAGTGAAAACGAGCCTCAGTTCCTTTACACTTCCTCCATCCATGGCGACGAAATAACAGGGTATGTTCTAATGCTCAGATTGATCGATTACCTTTTGTCCAATTATGATAATGATCCGCGCATCAAAAATATGGTTGATAATATCGAGATATGGATCAATCCTCTTGCTAATCCCGACGGGACTTACCGCGGGGGGAACAATACAGTTAACGGTGCATACCGCTATAATGCCAACTGGATAGACCTGAACCGGAATTACCCTGATCCGGAAGACGGCCCTCATCCCGACGGAGAGGATTGGCAGATCGAAACTCAGCGGTTCATGGAGTTAGCCGAAGCCAATCATTTTGTTTCAAGCGCTAACCTGCACGGAGGCGAAGATGTCTTAAATTATCCCTGGGACACCTGGAGCCGGTTATCAGCAGATGATGCATGGTGGCAATATGTCTGCCATGAATATGCAGATACGGTTCATGCCAATTGTCCCTGGGAGTATATGTCTGATTTTGATAATGGTATTACCAATGGGTATGCCTGGTATACTATTTCCGGCGGACGACAGGATTACATGAACTTTTTTCACCAGTGCAGGGAATTTACCCTTGAAATATCAGACACAAAATTGATGGAACCGGATTCATTACCTTTTTACTGGGATTATAATTACAGGTCATTGCTTAACTATATGGAACAAGTAATGTACGGAGTAAGAGGTACGGTAAAAGATTCCGTGACCGGATGGCCTGTCGAAGCAGAGGTATATGCGGTCCTGCATGAGATGGACA
>CAYSAH010000725.1:0-796 GCA_964428945.1 uncultured Bacteroidaceae bacterium
GCTTCAGCAGATAAAGCTGTTGCAGGAGGAGATACTTTAATCTTTATAGACCTGTCTCTTGGCGTTGCAAACCGGACCTGGACTTTTCCGGGAGGGACACCGGCAACATCTGACAAAGCTGAGGTAGGTGTAGTTTTTGGAGAGGAAGGCAATATTGCTCCTTCTTTGCTAGTTACGTATTTTGACGGAAGTAAAGACTCCATGAACTTTCCTATCAGGATCTTCCCAGTTTTAATTGCTGATTTCACTCCATCAAAAACAAGGATCAAAGTTGGAGAAACTGTTACATTTACAGATGCATCAATTGGCGGTGCCACTTCATGGAGTTGGAGTTTTGAAGGTGGTACACCTGCAACCTCGACCGAGCGCAATCCAACAGTAAAGTTCGATGTGAACAAACCTGTAAGTATTTCACTGCAAATTACAAGAGCCGAAGACGGAAGCACAGCCACTATCACAAAAAATGCCTTAGTTCAGGTTGGCCCTCCGGAGCTGATGCGCAATGGTGACTTTGAATCGGGAGCGGTTGTTGGCTGGCAAACATGGAAAGGAAGCGGATTTCCTTATTACGTAGAAGCCGGTGGTGCAAACGGAACGGCTTATTCGTCGTACTTTAATTTTGAAGGTTCCTGGGGCTGGGCACAACTAATCTCCCGGGATAAAAATCCAAATATTACAATAGCTCTGGAAAATGGCAGGGATTATACTATAAGCTTGTATATAAAAGCTGCTAAAGCAGGTGTTGCAAGTCTGAATACATTACGTTTGGTTAATCATCTTCCGAATTGGAGTAGTT
>CAYSAH010000725.1:806-1110 GCA_964428945.1 uncultured Bacteroidaceae bacterium
GGTGGCAGAGAACCAGAAGGTTATTCTGAGTATTATCCTGTATCAGGAGCCAGCCTTCCTGTGGCTTTGACTACCGAATGGCAACTTGTTTCTGTTGTAGTAAGAATACCTGATGATGGAAAATCAAGGTCGAATGCTTTCCCCGATATAATAGTCGGAGGTGAATCGGATGTGAAAATCTCTATTGATGAGATATCTATAAAAATTGTGGAATAGATGATGAAAACAAAATTCAAACTTAATACATACAAGATCATGCGTCGAAAATTTAATATAATACTTATAATTACGGTACTCATTCTTT
>CAYSAH010000725.1:1120-1569 GCA_964428945.1 uncultured Bacteroidaceae bacterium
AGAGGTTATTCCGGGAGTAACAATTGTTGAAAAAGGTACTACAAATGGCACCGTTTCAAATCTAAATGGAAATTATACAATTATTGTGAAATCGCCATCATCAGTATTGGTTTATTCATTTGTCGGCCTGAAAATGCAGGAAATTGAAGTAGGGCAAAATAGAAAAATAGATGTTGTGCTTGAGGAGGATGTTGTTGGTATGGATGAGGTTGTTGTTGTAGGATACGGAACTCAAAGACGTGGTAATATTACAGGAGCAGTTGCCTCAATAAATCCTGAAGTGATCAGACAAAGGCCGATTACAAATATTGAAGAGGCATTGCAAGGCCAGGTTACAGGTTTATCCGTAAGTTCAACAGGAGGTCAGCCTGGTGCCGCTACTAAAATGAGCATCAGGGGGATTAACTCAGTAAGCGGAAGCTCACAGCCGCTTATTGTAATTGATGGAT
>CAYSAH010000726.1:0-1567 GCA_964428945.1 uncultured Bacteroidaceae bacterium
TTCGATGATATTGAAAAAAAGCTGACCAATTGTGCAGGCTACGTCAGGAAAGGATTTCAATTTCCTGATTTGGCCAAAGTCAGGATTAGGTATAAAAAAAGGGTATTTGGCGATATTCCTGAAGAAAATTTGCCGGCCGACAGGTTCCTCTCGGATTCATTTTTAAAAGGGACAAAAAGGATTGGCGAGATATCTGTATGGTATGAACAGCCAAGGGATTTCCTGGTTGAGGAAGAAAACCTGATAAGGGAAATAGCAGGCAAACTAACCATGGCTTTCGAAAAGCGCCAGAAGAGCCAGGATCTTGAAAGCCGGCGTCAGATTTTGATAAAGAAAAACAGGAAACTTCTGGAATTAACCGAGGAGTGCAGGGAAAAAAGAGAACAATTGCAGGCATTTTTCTCGGCCATTACAGATTACATAGTTGTCATAGACACCAGGTTTAACATAATAATGTCGAACCATGAAGAGATTGGCATTACAGGAAAATGTTATGCAAAACTGTTTAACGGGGATGATGTCTGCGATGATTGCCCGGCCTTGAAAACCTTCACCAGCTCAAAGCCTTCCTTATGGGAAAAAACACATGAAGACAAGAATTTCCGGCTCTTTTCCTATCCTATTCTTGATAAGGACAACCAGGTAAGCAGTGTTCTTGAGGTTTGCAGGGATATAACGCAGCAAAAAATGATGGAGGCGCAGCTTTTGCAATCCTATAAGCTTGCATCCCTGGGGAAACTGGTGACTGGTGTGGCCCATGAAATCAATAATCCAAATACTTTTATTCTTGGGAACATCAAAATAATACGCGAAGCCTTTGCCGACATCCTCCCCTTACTTGATAATTATTACCATGCTAATCCTGATTTGTCAATTGCCAGGCTTCCATATAATATATTCAGGGAAAATATCAGCATTTTAATTGAGGATATGGTCAGTGGTTCCTTCAGGATGAAAAAGATCGTCGAAGATTTGCGCAATTTTGCCAAGAAAGATGATGACCTGCAGATCGAAAACATCCATTTAAACTCCCTGATTGAAAATTCGGTAAGGCTAATCAAAAAGCAGATCAGAAAATCTGTGGATGTTAAACTTGACCTGGGCCATGACATACCCGTACTTGCAGGAAGGAATGCAAAAATCCAACAGGTTCTTGTTAATATCATTATCAATGCTTCACAGGCCATGGATAAGCCGCATGGACTGATAGAGATCTCAACCCGGAATGTTCCCGAGAAAAAGGCTGTACAGATAGTCATAAGCGATAACGGAAAAGGGATGGATGAAAAAATCCAGAAATATATCTTCGATCCATTTTATACCACAAAAAGAAACAGCGGCGGAACCGGATTGGGCCTGTCAATAACTTATGGAATAATCAAAGAGCATAAGGGTACAATTTCAGTCAGCTCCAGGCCCGGAATCGGGACAAGGTTCACTATTTTTATTCCTGTAAATAAAGAAACAAAATGACCCGGATCCTTATAATTGACGATAACCAGTCAATTCTTAATTTTTTGAAAATTCTTTTGATGCAGACTGGCAAATTTGTTATTGACACATTGCA
>CAYSAH010000727.1:0-1562 GCA_964428945.1 uncultured Bacteroidaceae bacterium
GAGCACATAGCATGGCTGTGAGTATGATGATCGCATATGCACAGTACCGGGATGATATTGTAACTCTTTTTTTCGGGAAGGAAAAAATATGAAAGTGCTGATAGAAAATTCATCAAAGCGCAGATGCTATGATTAGGGCTAGTTCAGTGAAGCAGATATCGGTAACAAAAGTAAAATGGATAGTGAAATAGAATGATATGGGCAGAATATTGATTGTATTGATGATGGTTTTGTTTTTTTTCGCCTCGTGCGGAGCAGCGAAGAAAAGCAATATTGAAGTTACTGATATTAAGGTATATGATACTGCTTCTTACGACTATCTATATATTGAGGGAATGAAGTATAAAATCCTGGGAAATGCCGGAGAGGCTATTCAATATTTTGAAAAGGCGTTAAAGATAAATGCAAATGGTGCAGCATCATACTTCCAGATTGCTCAGATTGCCTCACAGCTTGGAGATCAGAAAAGTGCATTAAAATACGGGCAAAAGGCCGTGGAAATCGATTCAGAGAATATATGGTACATGACATTTATTGCAAATGAATACTATGGCGCAGGAAATCCTGACAGCGCAATAATCTATTATGAGAAGGCTGTAGCCCTTGATCCTTCCAGAGAGGCCTTAAAATACACCCTGGGTACTGTATATTCGGAGAATGGAGAATATCAAAAGGCTGAAGAAATACTTAAATATTTCGATCAAAAGTATGGAGTCAATGAGAGCAGTACACTTCTGCTCGTAAAAACCATGATGAATGCAGGTAAATACGATGAGGCAGAGCAGAGGGTTTTAGCCCTTCTTGAAAAGTCGCCGGATGAGATATTGTATAATGGTCTGCTGGCAGAAATTTATCGCGGTAAAGGAGAGGATCTGAAGGCCATTGAAGTTTACCGTAAGCTGGTCGCCATTGATCCGGAGAATCCTCAAACACTTCTTTCACTTGCTGATTTTTTTTACAGTAAGAGAGAGTACAATGATTTTTTTGATATCCTCGGAAAGGTGGTTATAAAGGATGACATTGGAAAAGAACAAAAGATAAACCTTTTCGTCAGAAGTATGGAAAATGAGCAGATAATAAAGGATTTTTCAGGTAAGCTTGAAATTTCCCTCATGTTGATGGAATCTGCTTATAATTCGGACCAGCTAATTCCAATGCTGAGAGTCGATTATTATGTAAGGTCTGGTAAATATGAGAAGGCGGAAGAGAGGTTGGACCAGCTCATTAATGAAAACCCCGATAATTATTTCGCTAGCGAGAAATTGCTTCTTATTTATTCTGAGAAGGGTGATAATGAGAAGCTTTTTAAACGAGGCGGCGCTTTTGCAGATAAATTTAACAGATCTTTCCTGATAAAGGTTCTTTATGCAAGCGGTGCAACTGGTGTTGGAGAATTTCAAATTGCAAAGACTGAACTCGATAAGGCAAAAATACTTGCAGGTAGTCAGAAGGAGTTTCTGATGCAGGTATATGCGATGGAGGCCGATATATACTATAAGGAAGGTGATTTTCAAAAAGCATTCGCTACTTATGAAGAAGCACTGAAGACAGATCCTGAAGAT
>CAYSAH010000728.1:0-1561 GCA_964428945.1 uncultured Bacteroidaceae bacterium
GCTGAAAAGGGAGGATAGCTTTTTGCAGGAACAGCCACGGCTATTGGGTTTGTTCCCAGCATTGGAGTTACAGACCATGTAGGAGCCACCAGGGGATTCGCTATTGTCATTGAAATTCCGATCATATCATGCTTTATCGCCATATTGGTATAGTAACTTGCGAGTCCATAATGATTTGAACCACGGGTTGATACCCATCCCGTTCCAGCAGTTTTCGCCTTTTCAATTGCAATTTCCATAGACCTTGTGGCTGCAATCATCCCTATGGCACCATCACCATCAACTACAGCAGTACTTGGGGATTCGTGAACGATTCTTATATTTGGTTTAGTATTAATTCTGCCAGCCTGCCACAACTGGAAATAGTCCTTTATCCTGGTCATCCCGTGAGAAGGCAATCCATAAAGCTCAGCTGCAATAAATACCTGTGCTGCTGCTACTGCATCCTCTTTGCTGCATCCCATTTTTTCAAAAACATTAATGCAAAACTTTTCTAAATATTCAGGTGTATACATGTGATGAAAGATTGGTTAATGAGCAGCAAATGTATAAAAAAAGAAGAACAGTAAGAGGAGAAAAAATATTCTTAATTACCCAGAATATGTTCTGCATTCCGGTATAGAATGTTATTTATTTTCCCGGATTCAATATCAAGGTCTTTTATAAATTTGAGCAATCCCATTTCAGAATTATCGGTCCCGAAAAGGAGCTTCTTGTGAAAGGTATTCAGGAATTCCCTGGTAACATTCACATCCCTTTTCAAAGCGTTGAAACCGCTGAATCCGGAAATGTCACAATATATATTATCCTGAGATTCCAGAAGATCCCAAATTATTCCCGGGCCCTGAAATTTTCCTGACTGGTGAAACAGATATTCCTTTTTCGGTCTTGAAAAGTTATTCCAGATATGTGGGCCATGCATAATGAACTGAATTTGTGAATACTTTTTCGCTGCCTCCTCCAGTCCGCCCAGGTCGAGTAAATAGCCGGGGAAGTCTACCTCGCGGCTGTTGAGGTATGCGTTCAGGAATCCGGTCTTACTTTTAAGAGCCTCAATTAAATAGGCCGAGCTCCCGTTAAACCTTTCATTGATCAGCCTCTTAAACAACCAGTCGGCACCTGAATCTCTTCTTGGAATGAAAATTTTGCGTGCCCGCTCCATATGAAATATCAGCGGAAGGCCTTTATCATCAAGAAATTCAAGCAGAGACTGCATAAGGGGGTTATCCCAGCTGTAAGGAACTTTAAGTTCTCCACAGCCCGCAAATCCTTCATCCAGACATTTTGATAATTTCGCCTTCCAGTCAGCCCTTTTTGGATCAGGGGCATAGAAAGGAACAATTCTGTCAGGGTGGTTCCTGAAAGCCTTTCTGACAATCTCAATGTCAAGCGGAATATAATATAGCGGTGCAACAGGTTCATATTCATCCCAGGTAAGGATCCAGGCCTTTTCAATTCCATTACTATCAAGGTATTTTAACAGGTAATCCTCGGTCCAGTTGTTAAGTCCAATATGTAGATGGGAATCAATAATCACTGCCAGTCCTTTAAATTAGGTCGT
>CAYSAH010000729.1:0-1557 GCA_964428945.1 uncultured Bacteroidaceae bacterium
AGTCCATATTTTTCGATCAGGTCAGGAAGCAGAAGGATTTTATTGAACGAATCAAATCAAGACTTGCATCGGAACTCGGCATATCTGTTGAGGTTAAGCCGGTTGAGAAAAACAGGCTTGAGAGGTTTGACGGGAAGATAAAAAGGGTTATAGATAAAAGGGCATTGTGAGAGACTGCCGGATAAAGAAAAATGTTTTAAAAAATGTACAGCTTATGGTATCCTGTTGCATTATTTAAACTTTGGAGGGGGATATGATGAAAAAGTTTTTGAGCGCAGCATTGCTGGTAGTTTTAGCGGGTGTTTTTTTCGTTCAATCTTCGTATGCTGAAGTAACATTCAACTATGGGGCTTCAGAAAGGATCAGGCAGGAGATATGGGATAATCTGCTGGATCTGGAAACAATGAAACCAACGAATACAAACTACGACAGAAATTTCTTCCGCTTCAAGACATCTCTATGGGGGAGTGCAGACTTTAATAAAGACACTGGTGTATACCTCAAGTTTACCAGTGAAATCTACTATAATCTGGGCCCCTACAAACAGCCAAGTGACCCATTGAGTAAGCCTGATGAATACGTAAGGCTTGATGAAAATGAAGGTGTGGTTGATAATTTATATATAAAAGCAAACAATGCATTCGGACTGCCGGTTGACCTGAAAATAGGAAGACAGGATTTTCTGGGACCGGATATGTATGGTGAGGGATTCCTGATTCTTGATGGAAACCCGAATGATGGTTCGAGGACTTTCTACTTTAATGCAGCAAAGGCAAAATGGAGGATCAACCAGAACAACAGCGTAGATTTTGTCTATATATCTAACCAAGAAAGAGATACGTATATGCCATCATGGCGCACTGCAGTTCCGGATGCCGGAACATATTACAAACATAAGAAGATCCTCAATGCTTCTGATGAACATGGTTTTGTATTATACGGCAGAAATAAGCTGAGTGAAAATCTGACTGTGGAACCATATTATATTTATAAAAAAGAGGATGAATTTCAGTTCCCGTTCGGGTCTCCGAGCCCATTGAATGTGACTCCTGAACTCGATCTTAATACCTTTGGAGCAAGGGCAGTATATCAAATGGCCCCATGGACAGTAGGAGGCGAATTTGCATACCAGTTTGGGGACTATGACGGAAACAAGAGTGATGGAGGATACGCAGGACAGGACAGGAAAGGATACGGAGGATATATTTACGGAAAACGTAAATTTGCTGACATGAAACTGAAGCCTGAGTTCGAACTACGTTATGTATATTTATCCGGCGATGATCCTGATACTGATAAAAATGAAAACTGGGATCCTTTATTTTCAAGGGCTCCTTCATGGAATGAACTTCTTATATACGTTCAGGTATATGAATTTATAAAAGATGGCTACGCAATTCCGGGTTACTGGTCAAACCTCCAGTTATTTATGGCAAAGGTCAAGATGGAACTGACACCCGACACGAATTTGTCTCTCGCATATCAGTATTGGAAGGCAAACGAGACAGCAAATACACTCGCCCCGTTTAAGGCCATGTTTGGAGATGGTCACGAAAG
>CAYSAH010000730.1:0-1556 GCA_964428945.1 uncultured Bacteroidaceae bacterium
ATATATTCTGCACTGCTGTAATTATTACTAAAACATGTCCATGGCTCTGCTCCGAGGGCATACTCGCTGGCATATGCACCTCCGGCTACGAACTTCAATCCTTCTGTAATGACCTTGTCCATATCCCACATGTGCTGATAAATGCGTACTTTGTATGCAGCCGCAGCTCCTTTCGTCCCGCGGGTTATTTTATAACTGGGAGGGTCAGTCCAACCTGCCTTTAAAGGCAGGTTGGTTTCTGCAAAGTTCAGGTCTTCTAATATTTTACCATAAACAAACCCTACAGTTTCCCGGCCTTTCTGGAAGCCTTCATCGATGGCTGCCTGAGTAGTGAATGGCACCTCATGAAAGGGTACCCCTTCGTGTGATCCGTTCGATGTATGCTTGAAAGGACGGGCAAAATTTATGAGCAGTTCATGATAAGCTGCAGCTCTCAGAAGGCGTGCTTCACCTTCATACTGACTGGCCTTTTCGGCAGTTATAACATTATTGCTTGCAGCAGTGCGGACTCCTTCAATAATGATATTGCATCTGTTGATCAGTCGGTAAGAGTCCTCCCAGACCCATTTATTGTTCTCCGTAGCAGCATCATAGGTATTTTCATAAGTAAACCGGTAGAAGGCCTGAAGGTTAATTGCATCTTCACCCCTGCAATCACCTTGCTGCACAAATGCGGCTCCAAATGGATATCCTCTGAAGGTTCCTCCTGTGGTCCTGAATGCATACCCAATCTGGGCAGCCTGATACATTCCCACAACTGATAATTCTATCAAATCGGGAGTTACAAAAGCAGTTGTTTCAGAAACCTGGTTGTAAGGATCGAGATCAATTATGTCCTCGCAGGATCCTAATACCAGCGCAAATACAAAGACCGGTATAAGAACCAACTTATCTAACTTTCTGAATAAGAATTTTATGTTTTTCATATCAGTATATTTTTAATAATCAATTATAAAGTCAGGTTAATACCCAATGTAAAAACTCTTTGTCTTGGTGTTCCATTCCAGTCCACACCGCCAGATTCCATTTCAGGGTCAATTCCAGTGTATTTGGTACCCATCCAAAGATCCTGCCCTTGAGCGAATACTCTCAGGTTTTCTACACCAATTCGTTTTAAAAGAGGTTTTGGCAAAGTGTAACCAATAATTAAATTTTGCAGCTTGATAAAGTCACCCTTTTCAACAAAACGGCCATTTGTCTGCCCTGAAATGTTTACAAAGTTCCCTCCCTGGTACCACAATCTTGGAGTCCAACCATCTCCGGGTTCTTCCGGACTTTTCCAGCGACCCAATATTTCACGGCTGTTATTAGTGAAAGAGTGCTGAACCAGATCGTCGCGGGTCCGGTTCATAATATAATTACCGCCGCTGAAACGGAACATTATATTGAAATCAAATCCTCCGTAAAACAGCCTGGAATTTAATGCTCCAAAGAATGTTGGCAACGAAGGTCCAAAGATTTTCTTGTCAGTAACACTGCTCAATGAGGCCGCCTGGGCAATATCCGATGGATTGGCGGGGTTATAGACTTTGTAATTTGAAGTTGGTATATTTCCC
>CAYSAH010000731.1:0-1554 GCA_964428945.1 uncultured Bacteroidaceae bacterium
CTGCAAAAATAGAACTTTTTTTAAACTTAACATCCCCCTGCCCCCTTCAAAGGGGGAATTTTGGAAAGAAGCTCCTTCAAAGGGGGAATTTAGGAAAGAAGCCATGTGCACTGAGCCTTTTAGTTCGACCCACCCCTTAACCCCTCCCAGGAGGGGAACCATCTTACCTGGCTTTATGCCGTTGCGCCTTTGCGCCGTTACGCCTTTGCGCCAACATATTACTTGTTACCTTTTGTCAATTCCATGATCTCCACCTTCCTGAAGTCAATCGGATGACTCTCAGCCTGGAGGCAGATGTAACCCTCTTTGATAAGAGTCCCTTCAGGAAGCGGATATCCTTCAGGAATACTGTTACCTCCAACCTGCGGATAATTATAGCTTAGTACCGTGTCCCCTTCGAGTATGTGATATATTACTTTGTCTCCCCTTACAATAAATTCAGCTGTAACCCAGACATCCCCATGATAGGTTTCAGAGGTTGATTCATTGCAGTGTTGCGTGATCAGCATCCCGTTCATTACAATATTGGTCCCGGGAGAACATACATTTGAGGTATGTCTTTCAGCAACTCCGTCGCCTCCGAGAAACTGGGCTTCAATTGAAACAGGAAAATCCTGGTTGACACCCATCGATGCAGCTGATTGTGAATGAAGCATTACACCGCTGTTCCTGAATGCCCAGGAAGGTCCTTCAGTACATTGTTCTCCCACGAACCTGTACTCGATCCTGAGTTTGTAATCGGAGAAGGATTTGTTATAGAAAATATGTCCGAATTCATTGTTGAATTTTTCATACTGATCATACCTTACTTTCAATAAACCATCTTCGACTCTGAAAGTGTTTTTGTAGTTGACATTCAGTTCAGAACCTTTGATCTTGATATCCCAGCCGGTGAAGTCCTTACCGTTGAAAAGACTTACCCATTGCTCTTTTTCAATATTCCTTTTCCCGGAATTACATGATGCCAGGAGTAATAGAAAAATATAAGCGTATGTTTTCATAAGGTATTTAGTATAATTTATTTTTTAACCACGGATTACACAGAGAGCACAGAGTTTACACGGAGTAGTTTTTCATATCAATATCTCCCTATCTCCCCTTCTCCCCCTCTCCCCATCGCTAAGTCACCCCCTGCGCCCTGTGCCCTGCGCCCTGAGCCCCCTCAATCTTCACCATCATCTCCCTGATCGCAACTTCAATTCCCTCAGCATCATAGCCGCATTCCCTGTAAAGCTCGTCCTGTGTGCCATGTTCAACGAAATAATCAGGTATGCCAAGCCGTCTGATTTCAGCATTGTAACCATTATCTGACATGAATTCAGAAATGGCACTGCCGAATCCGCCTTTAAGGATCCCGTCTTCAACCGTAATTATGTGCCTGAATTTATTAAATATTTTGTGCAGTGCTTCTGTATCCAGAGGAGCAATAAATCTCATGTCATAATGGGCTATTGAGATCTTTTCTGCTTCCAGCTTTTTCAGAACTTTTGCTACAGTGTTTCCCGGATAGCCAATTGACAAAATTGCGATGTCGTTTCCGTCTTTCAGAAGGCG
>CAYSAH010000732.1:0-1552 GCA_964428945.1 uncultured Bacteroidaceae bacterium
ACTGGCGATTTCACTCTTCTCAAGTTCGATCTGGGCCCGAAGTTCTTTCTCAACATCCTCCAGTTTCCAGTTTGATTCCCTGAATGTACGTTCAGGTAAAAAATTCTCATTTGGCCAAACCATAGGGAAGAAATAACCCTGTTCATCAGTTATTGAGGATATACCTGTTAACGGTCTCCACTTAACATTCTCCCATTCACTGTTGAGTACCAGGTGGATTCCAACATCCAGGCCCGGATTCTCATTGAGCATTTTCACTGCCTCAGGATACCAGGCACAGGGAACCATTACCTCAACCGATTGCATTATTCCACCTGTATAAGAATTGATACAAGCAACATTTGCTGCATGGAAGGACCCGATATCATCCCCTCTTATAAGGAGTTTGATCTCACCTTGTTTGGTTTGGGTTTGAGAAAATGCTGAATAAAACGACAGAAATGCAATAGTGCATATCGTAACTAAGAAATATCTTCTTCTCATAATTCGTTTTGTTTTGACTTGATTAACACTGAAATTTCGCTATAAAATTTTGAATCTTCACAAAACCTGCAGGAGAAAAAATAATTTGCAATTTATAACACTGTTTTATAAGCCTTTATGAACATCTCTGAAAAATATCTCAAAAAAAAATGAAATATTTTACGATATTTTGCCTGTTCATCACATTAACGGGTAAAAAGCATGAGCAATTTAGAATTCATAAGTGTATTAAAAAGAATGGATAGCTTGATAACTAACAGATCCACAGGGGCACCGGAAAATTTTGCCTCCCGGCTCCGCCTTTCTGAAAGAACCCTCTTTAATTACCTGTCGGTAATGAAAGCCCTTGGTGCTCCCATTGTCTATTCCAGGCAACTTGAGAGTTATTTGTATTCTGCAGAAGGTCGATTTATATTTGAATTTAAAAAGCTTTCCGGATCAGAGTATGCTTTCAGATAAAGAAATAGTAGAAGGGATAAGCAACAACCACAGCCCCGCGCTGAACTTTGTTTACAGGGAGTTCTTTCCATACACTGAGGCATATATCCTGCAGCAGGGTGGTACGAGGGAACAGGCAGAAGATATATTTCAGGATGCAATGGTTGTTATCTGTGACAAGATCAATTGCGGAAAATTCAGCCTGCACTGTAAATTCAGCACATACCTGTATGCAGTATGCAAACGGATATGGGTCCAGGACCGGAAGAAATATTACTTAAGGATGAATAAACTGAACACTCTCGAATTGCTTGCAGAATCAGAAAGCTCTTATGGCAGGGATTCTATTGACGAGGCAAAGGAACTTTTTGAAAAACACTTCAAAAAACTTAGTCCCGAGTGCCAGCATATCCTCACCATGTATTTCAATGGAATTACCATTGAGGAGATCAGGGAAGTGAGGGGGATCACGACTGTTCACCATGCATCGGACAAAAAATACCGCTGCAAGAAAAATTTAATTGAAAGGATAAAGGCAGACCCGAATTTTAGAAAAATGAGGAATGAATAATACGGAAAGGATCATTAAGTATATCGTAAAGGATATGGATGCAGAAGAGCGCGCGAAGTT
>CAYSAH010000733.1:0-1551 GCA_964428945.1 uncultured Bacteroidaceae bacterium
AACAATTCTTGTCAAAGTTAAAAGCACAGAAGAAGGAACCTTCTGTGCGAAGTGCGGAAAGCATATAACAAAGCCTTACGGACACGCACCTGAAAGGGAAGTCAGGCACACTTCAGCTCTCGGAGCTGAGGTTCGGATTTATTTTGTTCCGGCAAGGTTTCAATGCCCATATTGCGAAGGAAACCCGACAACGGTACAGATACCTTCATGGCTTCTCTCCGGAAGTTCTTATACTATCCCGTTTGAACAGCATATTTTACTTCAATTGGTGAACAGTACTGTTGAAGATGTCTGCATTAAAGAAAATATAGGTTATGATGCAGTTGAATGTATCCTTGACCGTCATATAGATAAAAAAGTCAATTGGGATGAAATAGAATCCTTACCTCTTTTAGGAGTTGATGAGTTTTCTGTAAGAAAATGGCACAAGGATTTCTTTACTATAGTATCCACACAGATAAACAACAAACCGGTTGTCCTTACAGTTCTTAAAGACAGGAAAAAAGACACAGTGAAAGAATTTTTTTTGAGTATTCCCAATAGGTTAAGAAAAACTGTTCGTGTTGTATGCAGTGACCTTTATGATGGCTATATCAATGCAGCAAAGGAAGTTTTCAACAAAAAAGTCAGAGTGACGGCAGACAGGTTCCACGTCGCTAAAATATATAGAGGATGTCTTGATACGCTTCGCAAATCTGAGTTACGCAGGCTGAAGAAAGAACTTGACCCGAATGAATATAAGAAGCTTTCCGGTATTATGTGGATATTGCGTAAAAATCCCGATCATATTACTCAGGAAGAGAAAGAAAAATTAGCATTGCTAGTTAAGTATTCCCCTGATATTGAAATTGCCTATACGTTGAGTAATGAACTAACGGATATATTTAATCAGCATATTCCAGAAAGTGAGGCTCGCAGAAAGATTATTTCATGGAAGAAAAAGATTATAAAAAGTGGAGTTAAATGTTTTAATAAATTTTTGGGTACATTGGGTAAATACGAGAAAGAAATATTGAATTATTTTACTGGAAGGTATAGCAGCGGATTCGTGGAAGGACTTAATAACAAAGTAAAAGTTCTCAAGAGACGTTGCTATGGCCTGTTGAACCTAAATAGGTGGTTCCAACGCCTCCATCTCGACCTGGCAGGATATGAGTTATTTTGCTGATTTATCATGATATTAGATAACCCCAATAATTACCGGAGAGCCAAAGTTTTGCCTTCAGGCGTTTGCATACGGTACTGCATAGCTGTCATCGTGTCAGGATTTTCTGGTGGTTCCGGTGTTGGTGCACAGCGTTCCGCCAATGTCGGGTTGTGATTTTGGCGTGAACCGGCCATGTAACCTTCAATGTCTTTGGCTTCCAGCTTTTTAGCATTGCTTTCGCTGGTATAGCCGTTATCGGTCGCCATGCGTTTGATTTTGCCGAGTTCTTCCGGCAGTTCGGTCAGTGCGTCAAGTGCCGGTTCGATTTCTTGTTTATCGTTTGGGTTTTGGCTGACATGTTGGCCTATAATCAGCCCACTGTTCATGTCTACTGAAGACTGCGC
>CAYSAH010000734.1:0-1550 GCA_964428945.1 uncultured Bacteroidaceae bacterium
CCTGCCTTTTCTATCTGCCCTTGGTAGCCACTTATCTTGTCAGATTCTTTTTCCAATTTTTTTTTGAGGCTTTCGGCTTTGCGTTTTTGCTGCTTGCCGGTAGCTGTAATGATGGTTTGGTTCAGCGATTTAACCTGTTGGCTGATGACTTCGGAAGTAATGGAAGATTGTTCTCCTTTTTCTTCCAAATCATTTGCCCCGTATTGATTGTCTTCCTGACGGTTCAACTCATCGATTTCCCTGAACAGTTGTCCGCACCTCTTTTCTGCAGCCTCTTTATACCGTATGGCATTCTTCTTCCACACCATCTTATGTTTGTTCCCATCGGCCATAAAAGTGCTTCCGTCGCAGAAATAATTTTCCATCCTGATGTATTGTTCCCGCATCAGAAACAACAGCAGTTCCTTAAACAAATCTTCGATTACTTCTTTTGCCCTGCTGCTGCGAAAACCATTGATGGTACGAAAGTCTGGCCGGCTCATCCCACTCAGCCACATGAAGTTAATATCCTGGCACAAGGCCCTGGCTATCTTGCGCCCGGTATAAATCTTAACACAATAGCCATATAGCAATACTTTAAGCAGCATGCGCGGATGATAGCTGCTGGTACCTCCTCCCTGATATTGTTCAATCAGCGGTGCAATATCCATCTCTTCTACCACCTGATTAACAATCCGCACCAGATGTTTAGAAGAAATGAGTTCATCAAGTGTTGGAGGCAGCAATAAGGCCTGTTGCTGATTGTATGTCTTAAATATCGCTTTTGTTCTTACCTTTGCCATAGTATGTTTTGTTATGCAATTCAAATATACTATTTGATACCCTTCGTTGGGCAATCCTTCAAGGGTATCTTTTTAACATTCGAATTAACATTCGTACTTTTTAGTCAGCCCCAAACGTTCAGCTTGCTGAACGAGGGGTGAGGGTATTTTTCTAACAAAAACAAGGGGTGAGTGTTTTTACCCATTCCCAAAAATAAACTCTTTAATTTTACCAAGAGCAATAAAAATATCATCGGTCTCTTCATTTTTCAACCGCAAAATCCTGATGCCCATTCCTGTTAAAATTGAATCCCTGAATTCATCCTTTTCTTTTTGAAAATCATGGATTTTTCCATCCAATTCAATAATTACTTTCTTTTCAGCACAGTAAAAATCAGGAATATAATAATCCGGCTTCTGATTTGTAATTTGATAAATGACTGGATGCTGCCTCAGAAATTTCAGATTGCGAAATCTCCGGTTACGCAAATATTGCCAAAGTTTAGTTTCTGCTTCGGTCATATTTTTCCTCAAAGTTCTTGCCCTTTGAATATGAGATGTTTTGTCTGTCATAATGAAGATTCCTTTAAATTTTTACTTCACTCACCCCGAATAAAAAACTGTTTCACAGCTTTTTTATTCTCCCCTCTCTGATTTCAGAGAGGGGAAACGTTCCGGTTTAACCGGAACGAGGGGTGAGTGTTTTTACCGATGAAACTTCTCCGAAATAAACCTCAATCCGTCATACAAACCTGTTCTCCAGTAACTCCATTCATGACCACCGTTTCG
>CAYSAH010000735.1:0-1546 GCA_964428945.1 uncultured Bacteroidaceae bacterium
AATTGGCTTACATTCTCTGACCAGGATTCAACCATAACATATACCGAAGAGATCTATGTTATCGACCGGGGATATGACGAATTGGGCAACCTGCGCGGATTGCGCAAGGTGGTTTTTCAACGCCTGGAAAATGACCAGTATACTTTTAAATTCGCCAACCTGGATGGTTCCAATGAAAATGCTTTCACGGTAACGAAAGATCCGGCTGTCAATTATGTGTATTTCAGCTTTGATGGTGAAGGGCAGCAACTCACCCTGGAACCGCCAACGTTCGATTGGGACCTGCTTTTCACGCAATACACCACCCTTTTATATACCGATGCCGGGGACCCTTACCCTTACCTGGTGACGGGTGTGCTTGCTAATTCAAAGACGGTGGGAGTGTACCAGGATACCTTGATGGATTTCACGTCGATCGACCGGCAGACTGCTTCCGGGTTAAATTATTCGGCCATCCAGGATGAGATAGGTTATGAATGGAAAGATGTTGTGGGAGATGTCAGCACTGGCAGTGTCAGTTACGTCATCGTACCAGGAATTAACTACATCATCCGCGACTGGCAAGGATATTATTTCAAACTTCGTTTTGTTGACTTCTACAGCAACCAGGGGGAAAAAGGTTATCCAACTTTTGAAATGCAAAGACTCTGAAAAATATTAATACCCAAATAACAAAGCTCAATATTGAATTTTGTTTTTTGGGTATTGGGATTTCCCCTGGATTTTGCTATTTGGGTATTGGAATTTATCGTTATTTAATAACGATTGGTACAGGAAATCAGCCCGTTAATCGATTATTCCTAGAAATCGGATCGATTCCATCAGATATCTTCTATATTTGTCTCAAGCGGGCATCCTATGAAAAAGAGACTCATCATAATTATCCATCTCCTGTTTTGGATCACCATTGTCATCATCCCATATTTCTTCTTCACTTTTGGCCCGTTCCGGTGGTCGCCTGAGAATGCCTTTTTCCTTTTTCAGCATATTTTTAATGTGATCGTTTTCTATCTTGCCTATTTTTCTTTGATCCCATTCGTGCTGCACAGGAGATCGGTCCGACACATGGTCTGGTACAGCATATCATTTATCCTGCTCCTTTCATTGGTCCGGTTCATTATAAATCCTTTTGTGAAAGACTGGATAGGGGCATTTCAAAAATTCCAGCTGAGCCATTTCCGCCAGGTCTTTTACCCGATTTTCTGGACAGTGATGTATTCGTTCTATTCGGTCATCATTTACCTTGCTTTAGAATGGTATAAAGAAAGAAGGATACGCTATGAGCTGGTTAAAGAAAAACAGCAAGGCGAGATCGACCTCCTGAAATCACAGGTCAATCCGCACTTCCTCATGAATACCCTGAATAACCTGTATTCACTGGTATACCAGGGCTCCAAACAATCCGGCGAAGCCATCCTTAAATTGTCGGACCTGATGCGTTATATGCTATACGACACACATTCAGACAAAGTATCGCTGGAAAATGAGATACAGTACCTGAACAGCTTCATTGAGCTGCAAATGCTCCGCCTATCCAACAAGGAAC
>CAYSAH010000736.1:0-1540 GCA_964428945.1 uncultured Bacteroidaceae bacterium
AGGCTCATTCAGAATCATCCAGTTCTTCACCCTGTCACCATATAGCTTTGCACACAATGAAGCATACTCTCCGAAATATCCAAGGATATCACGGTTGGTCCACCCTCCCTTTTTCTCTAATGCATTGGGCAAATCCCAGTGATATAAGGTGACCCATGGAAGGATGCCCAGCTCCAGGCATTTGTCTATTAAACGGTGGTAATAATCTACCCCGTGCAAATTGATCGTGCCGGTTCCGTTGGGCATAATCCGGCTCCAGGATATGGAAAACCGGTAATTGGGAATCTTTAGCCCTTGCATCAGTGAAAGGTCGTCAGCGAAGCGGTGATAGAAGTCGCACGCGACATTGCCATTATGATTTCCCCATATCTTTCCCTTCGACTTTGAAAACTCATCCCAGATGGATCTTCCTTTGCCATCCGCATCATGCGCCCCTTCCACCTGGTAAGCCGCTGAGGAAACGCCCCATTTGAAATCAGGGCCAAAATCTTTTCTTCTGAAAGTCATGGAATTAAAACTGCGCTACGATGTTCTTGAGGAGCAGCTTCCTGAACTTAGTGACCCTGAAGTATTTTTCCTTCGGTGAAGATACGGCGGGAACTTTTTCAGCAGGGAGAGCAAGGATGAATTTCACTATTTCTGCTGTATGATCAGGATAATTAACCGGGATCCTGTTATTGTCATTATCGATCCAGGCCCTTATCTCGGCAATTTTCTTAGGCTTGAAACTTTTAAGCACGGGAACCCCCATTTCTTTCAGCGCCGCAGCATTGCATTGTTGTTCGTACTGCCCTTTCATGGGCACGACCATGAGCTTCTTTTGCAGGAACAGGGCTTCTGATGGAGTTTCGAAGCCAGCCCCGCAAATTACGCCTTCCGAAGTAGCCATACTTTTTATAAAGGCTATATTATCAATGGGTTGAATGGAAATATTCCCTTCCTGGATACTCCGCTTATTGTGTTTTGAGAAAACCTGCCAACTGACCTCTTTGCATAGTCGAAGAACCTTCAGGATCCTCTGGTCATCATAAGCCGGAAGATAGACTGTATAATGCCCATTGTTCGACACAGGCTGTTGCCGAACCTGGGCGCGGATCACAGGAGTGAAGGTAAACTCGTCGTATGCCTTGAAATGAAAGCCATACCTGGGCTTGCACGGAGCATAATTTTTCAGGATTGATTTCCCGATCACATCAATTTCTTTCGGTTTAGGGGCTTTTTGACCCATGACCGCAGCCTGGTGGCTTAAAGCAATGCATCTCCTGTTCCTGAGGTAGCAAGCCCATGCAGATACCGGTTCGAAATCGCTGATCACCAGGTCATAATCTTCAACCGGGAGGCTGTTAATCTCCGAAAGCATGACTTTAATAAAGTTTTTCTTGTACGTTTTAACAAGGTCTATGCCGCCGTTGGCCCCGAAGATGAATCCGAGGCCCTTGAAATGATATTTCACCGGATAAGGAAAGTCCACTTCGGCTTGCTGACCACTGATGAGGATATCCAGTTCATGGGTTTCCTGAAGGACAGGCACAATGTCCCT
>CAYSAH010000737.1:0-1540 GCA_964428945.1 uncultured Bacteroidaceae bacterium
GAGGCATGAACAGATTTCTTCATTCTTACAGAAATCCTGATATTATAACTCTTACCAGGTTCCCATCTTACCCATCCTACAACATTGAAGTTTTTATAGTGCGTCGCATCCTGTGACATGCTGTACCCCGATGGCGGACGTTCTGAAAGGGGAGGACGGTTCATGTTTTCGTGATCTGTATCTCTTTTCAGGTCTGTTGCTCTCAGAACTTTGCCATCGACGGCTGCTTCAACCTCTATAATTGATTCCGCCGGCAGTTCTATATCTGCCCTGAAGTGGTAGAATGGTATGGCAGGAGAGGGGTAGCCCAATTCAATCTTTTTGATTGTCAAATCATTTCCTGCTTTTGATTTCTGTGCATAAATGGAATATGCACACATCATTGCCATGAGAAAAGCCAATGATGCTCTTTTAATAAATTGTTTCGTTTTTTTCATGGTATCTAGTCTCTTTTATATGATGAATAGTTCATTTAACATTCTGAAGCACAATTTCTATTAAAAAATTAATTAGCTATTGAACTGTAATAAGATTCCTTTCCCTTAGAGCCTTAACCCCATTTTCCCATGGACCACCGGCACCCCATATATAGTAGGAAAAATACATTGTGCTTTTCTGGTATATCGGCACCCATGGCTGAAATTCTGTATAGTAGTGGTGGGCATCACCATTTCTGGGATGATTCATCCACATATGAAGGAAAAGCGGTTCGGTAACAGGAAATGCTCCCACAAAAGTTATGTCTTCACTTGTGTCATAACCGGCATTCCATCCCTCTTTCAGGAAGAAAAGCCTGCCATAGTAATCTTCCGGCATCATTCTGTATTCGCGCAAACCTTCTTTTTCGGGTACTGTGAATACATCTTCTGTCCAATGCTTTTCACCAATTTCAAGTATTGGCTGTGGACCAAGTACATTGGCTTCCGGATTTTTGAAGGTTAGAGCAAACTGAACCTCAAGAAGAGGAGAATTACCATACAGGGTGAATATTTTTTCAAGCTTGTTGCCATAATAATCAGCTGTCATTTTAACCCTCACAAAATCACCCTCCTTTTTCAGAATTTCAGCATCGTAAATTTTATGTGTTTCCATGCTCCCCTGTCCGAGAAAATCTTCAAACCCGCCATATGGATAGTAGCCTCTTTTGCGGAATGCACGTTTATCATCTTCTGCCTTTTAGGGCCATAATTTAAACAGTATATTGTCTTTTCTTGATTTCACAATATATTCTATTACGCGCGCCCCTGTGGCAAGCAATGTTACCTGTACACTGTCGTTTTCCATTCTGTACTCCATAATTCCGTCACTGTTGAGGTCCAGTTCATAAAGATATGGCTTGCCTTTTGAAGCTCCGACGCCCAGCTGGCTTAAATTCTCGACACCCAGAGCTGAAACTTTGACAATGTAGCTCCCTTCAGGGATTTCAAGGTCAAATGACATTTCCCTGAATGATGCAGTTTCTGCATTACATGTTTTGGAGGTGCTGTAAATCACCTTCTTTGTATTATTTCTGTCAACAACCTCAACTTTTACAGGGAAT
>CAYSAH010000738.1:0-1534 GCA_964428945.1 uncultured Bacteroidaceae bacterium
TGAAAGTCCATTTTGATTACCATGGACTCGACACGGCTTTTTACTTCGCCGTTGTCAAATGCCTTACCGGGGAGGTAGTCTATTCAAAGGAAAATTACAAAGGCAATCCGGAAAAACTGAGCATTCACAGGATCAGCCTCGCCTGCCTCCGCCACAATGAAAGCCATCATCTTGAAGTGGGTTTCTGGACAAGGCAGAAAGTAATTATTAAGGATATATTGATTTGGCTTATCGCTTCCTTTGTTTTTCTCCTTGTGGTCATTCTGGTATTCTCATATACAGTTTTCAGTATAATACGCCAAAAGAAAATTGCTGATATTAAAAATGATTTCATCAATAATATGACCCATGAGTTTAAAACCCCGATTGCCAACATCAGCCTGGCCAGTGAAGTCCTGCAAAGGAAAGACACTGTGGGCGATCCGGAAAGGGTTAAGCAATATGCAGGAATTATTTTTGATGAAAACCAGAGGATGCGTAGCCAGGTTGAAAGAGTATTGCAGATTGCTGTCAGGGAAAGGGATGACCTGACGATCCACCCCCAGAAGACTGATATTCATCTGCTTATAAGGGAAGCTGTTGACCACATGTGTTTCCCGGATTGCCATCCTGAAGCTAAAATAACACTAAAATTTGATGCTTCTGATCCAATTTTAGCAGTTGATTCTATGCATTTCACCAATATTATTCACAACCTGCTGGATAACGCAAAGAAATATTCCCAAGGGGCACCCGAAATTACTATCAGGACCCATATAAAGAATAATAAATTCATTATTGAGATCGAGGATAAAGGAATCGGGATCAGTTCTGAAGCACAAAAACATATTTTTGATAAATTCTATAGGGTGCCGACAGGTAACCTCCACAATGTCAAGGGTTTTGGACTGGGCCTGAATTATGTGAAAAGGATGGTCAATGAGCATGGTGGAATCATTTCCCTTAAGAGCGATCCTGGCAAGGGAAGTACCTTCAAATTAGCCTTCCCTGTAAAAAACTGATTATTTCTAAACTTTTAATATGATAATCTTGTTATTATAATGCAAAATCAAAGGAAACAGGGGCCCTAAATGAAAAAGTACAAAGCGGATATTCTACTGGTTGAAGATGACCAAAATCTTGGATTCATGCTGAAAGATTATCTTGAAATGGAAGGTTTCAGGGTCAATCTTCAGAAAGACGGCCTGGCAGGACTTGAATCATTCAGGAATGAAGAATTCGACATTTGCATCCTTGATGTTATGATGCCCTTAAAAGATGGCTTTGACCTGGCCAGGGAAATAAAGTCAAACAGTCCCGACACCCCCTTCATTTTCCTGACAGCCAAGGACATGGAAAAAGACAGGATAAACGGATTTAAAATCGGTGCTGAGGATTATATTACAAAGCCTTTCAGCACGGAGGAGCTGAAACTTCGACTGGAGGTAATCCTGAGAAGGTCATCAGGGAACCCAAATAACACTGGCGAAGAAGCCTATTCAATCGGGCACTATACCTTTGACTATAAAAATCAGGTACTTAATTATGACGGGGA
>CAYSAH010000739.1:0-1514 GCA_964428945.1 uncultured Bacteroidaceae bacterium
CCACTGTTATCTTCAACCGCGGTCATGTTACCCAGAGCGTCGTAGGTTTGGGTGATAGTCAAATCCCCTTTCTGCTTTTTAATCAGGCGGCTCAGGGCGTCGTAGGTGCGGGTTTCGGTGACGGAACCGTTGGGGTCGAGGTATGTATCACTTGGCCAGTCGCTTTCGGTCTATGAGCTAGTTATGCATGGTGGTAAGTGCCCCGTATGTCACGCAGTATATAAAAACGCCCCACTTTAACTAGGGTGTCATATTTAATAGACCATAGGTCAGTACCAACGAAGGCCCGAAGATGATTCCAAAAATAAGCAATGGCAGAACTAGTAGAATTGGGATGGCACATGAATTCTGAATTGCCCTTTTAGATAAATGATTCACTATGAATAACTGAATAAAAAAAGTAATAATGATTAAAATCATATACCATGTTGGCGTACTACTATTCTGAATAGGCATTAAATTGTATTTCAGAAAAATATCAAAAAGAAGCGTTAATCCAAGTGCCACTAAATAATGAAACTGAAAAATTCTTTTTCTATTAATGCCGTAGTCTACAGCAAGGACCGTTAAGGGGTTAATAACAAAGAAAAGTGTTATTATTATGAAATATGGACCTATAAATCTGTGAAAGAGATAGGTTAATAAATAAAGAATAGAATAGAAAAATACTCCTGATGGTAAAATCTTTTTTTTCTTCATTATCGTACGATTTGGTTAAAATGGTCATTCCAAAATGGGTCACAATTCGAATTGAAAACTGGAAGCGCCAAATCATTTTCACCAAGCTGTAAGCAACCTGAACCCCCTTTATAAATTCCTTGTTTTACAAAGACATCACCCAAATTCCCCGCAAACTGTGGACTCCCAAACTCCTCCTCCACATTCAGGATATCATTTACCTCATATAAGACGCCATCGCGTTCTTCAGGTATGAGCATTTTTTCGAATTTGGCGGTTTTATTCAGTTTGTTTGCATTGTATAGTTCTTTGTAATGTGTCATTTGAGTATTCATAAATACAGCCAGCCAGTAATCAGCTCCCGCCTTCATTAACTTATCCCTCTCATAAAGCGCCTCTCTTGTACTAATCTGTTCACGTAGTTTGTCTATTACCCCTTGCCCCATTCCTATTCTAATTGACCATTCAAGCTTACTCTTAAGCGTATCAATTTCACACTTACCATCAGGTCCGCCGGTTGTCCCCTCGCAGTAGTAGTCATTATCCTTACTCCTCCCATGCCACTTCTGGAAACTCGCATGGGCAAAGGTATCCTGATATTCGTGCATAGCTATACCAAATAATCGAGGGTCATTTTTAGCAATAGCATTCTGGAGCCTTTTTCTGATGGTATTACCTTCCAAGGTAATTGAACCATAGCTTTTTCCGCTAATGAGATTTGGATTTTCGATTAACTGCTGTGCGCCCGCCTCACTGTTGTACTGCGAGAGTGATTTCATATCGTAGATAAGGACTTCTGTATCAGCTATAACTGGTGGATATGCTCGTTTACCGTC
>CAYSAH010000740.1:0-1513 GCA_964428945.1 uncultured Bacteroidaceae bacterium
CCGGAATTAAAAGTCTTTCAGACGAAGAAAAATCGGCTTATACAGAAAAAGTAGCCCAGACTATGCAAACATTCGTTTTCAAGGCCTACCAAAAACTCATTGATTATTTTGAAACCTTGTACACAAAAGCCACCACGGATGATGGCGTCTGGAAACTTCCTGACGGCGATGCGTACTATCGTTATCTGCTGAAAATGTACACTACAACCGATTTAAGTCCTGAAGAAATATATCAGCTTGGGTTAAAAGAAGTGGAAAGAATTGAACATGAGATGTGGACAATTCTCAAAAATGAAGGTTATTCGGATACTGCGAAAACCATTGGTGAAATCATACAGGGCCTAAACAAGGAAGAACGTTTTCTTTTCCCGGAGAATGACAGTGGAAGAGTAATGGTACTGGCAGAATATCAAAGGATTCTTGATGAAGCTGATAAAAGCCTCGAACCGGCTTTTGACATTCGCCACAAAGCCTCACTGACAGTGGAAAGGGTACCCGAATTTCAGGAAAAAGGCGCACCTAAAGGAAGATGCATTCCAGCCTCTATGGATGGCTCAAAAGGCGGCGTTTTTATGACAAATCTCAGAACGGTTTCCGAACATCCGAAATACAGCATGAAAACACTAGCCTACCATGAGGGAATCCCAGGACATCATTTTCAGGGAAATATTAAGATGGAATTAAAAGGTCTGCCTATCTTTCGCAATGTAATATCATTTACTGCGTATTCAGAAGGCTGGGCATTATATGCGGAACAATTGGCCTATGAACTGGGATTTTACGAAAATGATCCTTTTGGCAATTTAGGCAGGCTGCAGGCAGAAATGTTGAGGGCTTGCAGGTTGGTGGTAGATGCCGGAATACATTCTAAAAAATGGACCCGTGAAGAAGCCATAAAATATATGGAGGACCATACAGGTTTAAGCGAGAGTGAAGTAATTACAGAAGTCGAAAGATATATCGTCATTCCAGGTCAAGCCTGTGCCTATAAAATAGGAATGATTAAAATTCTTGAGTTACAGGAAAGAGCTAAACAGGCACTCGGCAACAAATTCAATTTACGGGAATTTCACCGGGTAATTCTGGAAAATGGTGCTGTACCACTTGATGTTCTATCAGAAATTGTTGAGAATTATATTAATACAAAATAATTTAAAATCGAGAATTAATTAAATTTGAAAAGCACGAACGTATAACACAGTGCATATTTCAGAGCGGGGTTTGGTGGTGCGCGATCTGCGGATTCTAGCATCGCAGTTCAGTCCTCGCGGACATGAATGCTCCCCTAAATCCTCTCCGCAACTTGTACCAACAATTATACAATAATCGGAGGATAAGTTCTATAAAACTTTGTATAGTCATGATTAAAAGTGACATGCCCTTGCCAGGGTAAACCATCCATGTATTCTTTTATGGCATTAACAAAAGCTTCCCTGTTTTCAGATTTGCACAAGTTATCTACCGTATAGTATTTTCCCGGCTCAATCTTTTCAAGGAACCGCCAGATTTCTCT
>CAYSAH010000741.1:0-1509 GCA_964428945.1 uncultured Bacteroidaceae bacterium
CCGTTCCTGCTTTCTCTGCATGTTTCGGTGCTGCATTCCTGACGCTTCACCCGACAAAATATGGGAAAGAACTTGTAAAACGTATGGACGCAGCCGGATCAAAAGCCTACCTTGTTAATACAGGTTGGAATGGAACCGGAAAGAGAATTTCAATTAAAGACACCCGCGCAATTATTGACGCAATTCTTAATGGTGATATTGATAAAGCTGAGACTAAAACTATCCCATTCTTCAATTTTGAAATACCACTGTCATTACACGGCGTCGATGATTCGATCCTGGATCCGAGGGACACATACAGTAACCCTGCTGAATGGGAAAAGAAGGCCAGAGACCTTGCCGAGAGATTTGTAAATAATTTTGTGCAGTTCACGGATAATGCTGAGGGGCAAAAGCTTGTTGAAGCTGGTCCAAAGAATTGATCATTAATTTACACGTCTGGGTAAAACAGAGATTTTTAACATGACTTATCATTTAGAAGATCTTCTTTTCCTGCTCTGGATGGTTCCGTTAGCCTACCTTATCGGATCAATACCTACTGCAGTTTGGCTGGGAAGGATATTTCACGGAATAGATGTCCGGGAACACGGAAGTGGAAATGCCGGGGCAACAAATGTTATGCGAGTCCTTGGGGTGAAAACGGGTATCCCGGTGCTGTTAACAGATATGCTCAAAGGTTGGACAGCGGTTTACCTTGTGCATTCTCAGCATGTAATTGGAACTGATGAGGAATTGTTTAAGCTAATCGCAATTGTCCTTGGAATATTCGCTGTATTGGGGCACATTTATCCGGTATTTGCAGGATTCAGAGGAGGGAAAGGTGTCGCGACGATTGCAGGGGTATGCTTTTCTCTTCATCCACTGGCTACACTTTCAGCTCTTGCTGTATTTATCCTCGTCTTGTTGATATGGAAATATGTATCCCTGGGATCACTCGCTGCCGGGATATCATTTCCCGTCTGGGTGATCGTGGTTTTCAGTTCATCCTTCATATCCCTCTCTGCTTTTTCTCTTATAACAGCTGGACTGCTTGTTTTTACACATAGAAAAAATATTGAACGCCTGGTACGGGGGGAAGAAAGTAAGGCAGATTTCCTGTTCAGTAAAAGATAATTCAGGTTTTCATTCGCCGAATTCTTCTTCAAGCCTGTCGGTCAGGGCCTTGATGCTTATATTTTTTTGAAGTATGCCATTTTCCGCCATCGAGATCTGACCGGTCTCCTCGGATACTACGATCACAAATGAATCTGTAACTTCAGATATTCCAAGTGCAGCCCTGTGTCTGAGTCCGTATTCGGGTGGAAGATTTGGTTTGTCCGTTACCGGCAGGATCACCCTTGCAGCAACAAGCAAATCCCTGTCAATCACAATTGCTCCGTCATGCAGAGGACCTGTTTTGTTAAAAATACTTGTAATAAGGCGACTCGAAATATGACTTTTAAGGTCTTCTGCTGTTTCTGTGTACATGGTAAGGCTCGATTTTCGCCTTATCACTATGAGTGCCCCGGT
>CAYSAH010000742.1:0-1503 GCA_964428945.1 uncultured Bacteroidaceae bacterium
TTCCTGAAAGCTGAAGTAAACTCCCCCGGGATTATTTTTCTGCATTTTTTCAATTTCGATTTTCGCATCCCTGACTCCAACCTTTTCGCATGCCTCCAGGAAACTAGAAACAACAGAAACCCGCAAATCTTTCAGACTGCCCTCAGCTTCTTTTCTGTAATTTCCACCTGCCCTGAGAATTTCTGCAGCAAATTCCAAAACCATATCATTACCTGCAGCTATATCTTTTTTAGAATTGGTTTTTCTCAGGTTTGGACTAACTCCAATACCCTCCCAGCAAAAATCGTTTTGATCAGTTGAATAGCTATAAGGAATAAAAACCTGCCATCCGTTAATCAACCGTTCCGGATATGCAGCTGCCATACTTCCCCCTGTAGTCTCCCCGATCGATGATGCATTTGGAAGTACCCTCATTGCCAGGGCAAACCTTTCTGCGGTAGCTGATGAAAATTTATTCTGAAGAAGTACTACAGGCCCGGGAAACCGAACTGGTCCTTTAGGTTGAACATAATTGAAAGAAGTATTGCTAAACTCCCTCTTTGGTCCCATTCTCCAATTAGCTTTCTCATAAAGTCTTTTCTTATCAGCAAACCTGCTGGCTATGGCTTCCACACCAGATGATATGCCACCCATGTTACCCCTCACTTCAATTATTATTCCTCTGGCTTTTATGAGTTCCTGCATGATAGGATCGAAATATTTGTCTACAGATTCTGACGAAGGAAATCTTTTGATCCGCAGATAGGCAATTTCGCTGTCAATCCAGCCATAGTAAATTAGGCTGTCGGGAGTAGCCTTATAAGTACTGTTAAGGTATTTGTCCCTCACAAGCCTCCAGTTAAAATCTTCCATTGTATTCCCATTCATTTGGCCGGCATTGAAAACAGCCGACCCGTTATTGAGATTAACCATTCCGTCATTCAGATTCCCAAGCATAGAACTCAGGACTGTAAAAAGCTCTTCATCTGACGATTCGGGAGTAAGCTTTGAACTGTAGACTTTGTAAAGGGCCGACCAGTCAACACCCCGTTGTTCAAAATAGGGGTAATTTGTGTTGAAAATCTGCCAAAGCTGCTCAAATACCTCAACAGGATTTACACTGTCTTTTTCCGAGAGGTAAATTAATGGTTCTGTCTTATAATTGTCGGCATGATAAGATGTTCCGAGTAAATTGTATATACCAGTAGTAAAGAGTAAAGCAATTAACAGGCTTGATTTGATAGTTGTACTTTTTTTCATGGCTTTTACTTAATTTATTATTCATTAGTTAAATTTTTTACAGGATTAGACCGTGCAGTAGAGATTACGTGGTAAGCTGTTGTCAAAAGCGCGAGTAACAGCATCCATGTAACTGATCCGATAAATATCCAGATGTTCAAAGGAGGATTATATGCAAAATTCTTGCTCCATTCATTGTAACCCAGCCAGGACAGGACGATAGCAAAAAGGGATGATAATAAAACTATTCTGAAAATGATCATTGAAAACTCTGAGAAAATTCTG